>JAGRMP010000101.1 GCA_020441225.1 Maritimibacter sp.
TTCGGCTATTCGACGGTAGGCGCGGGTTACACCGGTTGGGCACATGCGCTCGACGTTGCCAAGCACCTTGTCTTGCCGGCCACGACCTTGGGTCTGTTCTTCACCGCCATCTACATGCGCATGACGCGGGCATCCATGCTCGAAGTGAGTCGGCTCGACTTCGTCAAGACGGCGCGCGCCAAGGGTGTGAAACGCCGGGTGATCTTGCGTCGGCACATTCTGCGCAATGCCTTGCTGCCGGTGATCACGTTGGCCGGGCTTCAGGCAGGCCAGATCTTCGGCGGCGCGATCCTGACCGAAACGGTCTTTGCCTGGCCCGGCATCGGGCGTCTGATGTTCGAAGCCATCAACCAGCGGGACTACGCCGTGATCCTTGGTGTCTTCTACATCTCTGGCGCCATGGTGCTGCTGTTCAACCTGATCACTGACGTCTTCTATGTCATAATTGACCCCCGCATAAGGCTGACAGGATGAAAGATTTCTGGACACGTTTCCGTTTTAATCGCGGGGCAGTGATCGGGCTGGTCATCCTGGCCGTTGTGATCGCAACTGCAATCGCGGCGCCCTTCATTTTCCCGACAAGCCCTTGGAAAATGGTTCAGCGCCCGTTCCTGCCGCCACTGACGCAGAACGGTCTGCCCCTGGGCACCGATGCGTTGGGGCGTGACGTGCTGGCGGGGTTGGCGCATGGAGCTTATGTCAGCCTGCTGGTCGGGCTGGTCTCGACCGTGGTGGCTCTGGCCATCGGCGTGCCGGTGGGCGCGCTGGCGGGCTATTTCGTTGGCCGGGTGGATGACGCGCTGATGCGCTTCACCGAGTTCTTCCAGACCATCCCCAGCTTTGCGCTTGCCATCGTGCTCCTCGCAATCTTCCAACCAAGCCTGACTTTCGTGATCATCGCGATCGCGATCGTGTCCTGGCCGCCAGTGGCGCGTCTTGTACGAGGCGAGGTGCTGAGCTTGCGCACGCGCGAGTTCGTTGAGGCCGCGACCCTGCAGGGCCTCGGGAATGCGCAGATAATCCTGCGTCATATCCTGCCCAATGCGCTGCCGCCGATCATCGTGCTGGCCTCGCTCATGGTCGCGCAGGCGATCCTGTTGGAAAGCTCTCTGTCGTTCCTTGGGCTGGGCGATCCCAACATCATGTCCTGGGGATATATGATCGGTGCCGCCCGCACGGTGATCCGAACGGCGTGGTGGCTGTCGTTCTTGCCAGGCATGGCGATCCTTCTGACCGTGCTCGCGCTGAACCTGATAGGCGAAGGGTTGAATGATGCCTTGAATCCCCGTCTGACGAGGAAATCCGAATGAGCCTTCTGAGCATCCGCGACCTGTGCATTGCCCTGCCCGAGGGCGCCGACCGGAAATATGCCGCGAAGGATGTCAGCTTTGATCTGGCTCCCGGGGAGATCCTTTGCATCGTAGGCGAAAGCGGCTCGGGCAAATCGATGTCCGCGAATGCAGTGATGGGGCTGTTGCCGCAGGGTGTGAAACCTGTCGGCGGCGCCATCACCTTTGACGGGCAGGAAGTGCTGGGCCTTTCGGAACGGCAGATGCAGGACCTGCGCGGTCGACGTATCTCGATGATCTTCCAGGAGCCGCTCAGCGCGCTAAACCCGCTGATGCGGGTTGGTGCGCAGATCGCGGAAGTGTTCGAGGCGCATGGCGAGCTTGCCCCGCAAGAGCGTCGCAATCGGGCGCTGAAACTGCTTGAGGAAGTCGGCTTGCCCGATCCCGAGTCTGCCATCCGCGCCTATCCGTTCCAACTGTCGGGTGGACAGCGGCAGCGGGTGATGATCGCCATGGCACTGGCGCTGGAACCCGACATACTGATCGCCGACGAGCCCACCACGGCGCTGGACGTGACGACGCAGGCCCAGATCCTGAAGTTGATCGAGAACCTGCGCCAATCTCGCGGCATGGCGGTCATCTTCATCACCCACGATTTCGGTGTGGTCGCCGATATCGCTGACCGGGTGATCGTGATGCAAACAGGGGAGATCGTCGAAAGCGGCACGGCAGACGAGGTGCTGCTGCGCCCGCAACACCCCTATACCCGTGCGCTGATCGACGCCATTCCACGGCTGAATCAACATGACGATGCGGAACAGCCGGCGCGGACGCCGGTGCTGAGCGTCGTTGGGTTGAACAAGACCTTTGTGGTTGGGTCGGGAAAACTTTTCGGCAAACCCCGCGTCGTCAAAGCGGTGCAGAAAGTCAGCTTCGAACTCTGCGCCGGCGAAACAATCGGCATCGTGGGGGAAAGCGGTTCCGGCAAGTCGACGGTGGGACGCTGCCTTACCCGGTTGATCAATCCCGATGAGGGGCGCGTGATGCTGGACGGTGCCGATATCGCCCATATGTCTGGGGCCGAGTTGCGGGAAAAGCGCCGCAGCCTGCAGATGATCTTCCAGGACCCGTACTCGTCGCTCAATCCGCGCGCGCGGGTCTCGCGTATCCTCACCGAGGGGCTGATCTCCTATGGCACGCCTCGGTCCGAGGCTCTGGAAAAGGCCCGCGATCTGTTGGGGCTGGTCGGGCTGGACCCTTCGGCCATGAACCGCTTCCCGCATGAATTCTCGGGCGGACAGCGGCAACGCATCGGCATCGCACGCGCGCTGATGCTGGACCCGTCGATCATCATTGCGGACGAAGCTGTGTCGGCCCTCGACGTTTCGATCCAAGCCCAGGTGCTCGATCTCCTGGCCGATCTGAAGACGCGACTGAACCTGTCGATGCTGTTCATCACGCACGACCTGCGCGTCGCTGCGCGCATCTGCGACCGCATCATCGTAATGCAAAAAGGGACCATCGTGGAAATGGGGCCAACGGGCAAGGTGCTGCACGACCCCGATACCGATTATACGCGCAGCCTGCTCGACGCGATTCCAGGACAGGAATATGAACGCGCGCTCGCGGAGGCCGGATAGCATGGGCGCTGCGGTGCCGGGCCGGAGAACCCTGCTGCTGACTGGGGCGAGCCGGGGAATTGGCCATGCCACGGTCAAGCGGTTCGCCCGTGAAGGCTGGCGTGTGCTCACATGCTCGCGGCAGCCCTTCTCTTCTGACTGCCCTTGGCCGGGCGGCGAACAGGACCACGTCGAGGTGGACCTGAGCGACCCCAACAAGACCATGGAGGTCGTGGAGCAGATTAAGAAACGGCTGGAGGGCGGCGCGCTGCATGCCCTGGTCAACAATGCGGGCATTTCTCCAAAAGGCGCGAATGGTGAACGGCTGACCTCTATCGACACCGACCTGCGCATGTGGGGGCAAGTGTTTCACGTCAACTTCTTTGCTTCCATCGTCCTGGCCCGAGGACTTCAAGAGGAACTGTCGCGCGGGCGCGGCTCGATTGTGAATGTCACCTCGATTGCCGGGTCGCGAGTGCATCCCTTCGCTGGCGCGGCCTATGCCACTTCCAAGGCCGCTCTGGCAGCGCTGACCCGCGAGATGGCGCATGATTTCGGACCCCTGGGTGTGCGGGTCAATGCCGTGGCGCCGGGGGAGGTGGAGACCGGGATCCTCAGCAAAGGCACGGACAAGATCGTGGAGAAGCTGCCCCTGCGCCGGTTGGGCCAGCCCGAAGAGGTGGCCGATGCGATCTATTTCCTGTGTTCGGATCAAAGCGCCTATGTTTCGGGTGCGGAACTGGAAGTGAACGGGGCACAGCATGTCTGAACATGGTTTGAAGATCGACGGCGACCGCCTCTTTGACACGCTGGCGCAATCGGCGCAGATCGGGCCGGGCCGGGCCGGGGGCCTGCGTCGGCTGGCGCTGTCGGATGCCGACAGGCAGATGCGTGACCTGTTCGTGAACTGGTGCAAGGATCTCGGCTGTGCCGTGCGGGTGGATCAGGCGGGCAATATCTTTGCCCGGATGGAGGGGCGCGAGGCGCTGCCCCCGGTTCTGATCGGCAGCCATCTCGATACGCAGATGGCCGGCGGGCGCTATGACGGGATACTGGGCGTGCTGACGGGGCTCGAAATCCTGCATGTTCTGAAAGAGGCCGGGATCACCCCGAAACGCCCCATCGAGCTGGTCAACTGGGCCAATGAGGAAGGTGCGCGCTTCGCGCCGCCCATGTCTTCTTCGGCCGTGTTCGCCGGCGTAAAGACGCTGGACTGGCTCTATGCCCTCAAGGATGATGACGGGCTGAGCTTCGGAGATGAGCTGGAAAGGATCGGCTACAAGGGGGAAACCCCGGCCGAAGCCTTCCCCATCGACGCCTATTTCGAGTTTCACATCGAACAGGGGCCGGAGCTGCATGAAAAGCGCCTGCCGCTGGGCATCGTGACGGGCGGCTTCAAGTCTCACGGCATGAACGTGATCTTCCGGGGCGAAACCGCCCATTCGGGGCCGACCCCGATGGACAGGCGCCACAACGCGCTGGTGGGCGCGGCGAAGTTCATCTCGGCGGTCAACGATATCGGCTGGGCCCATGCGCCCATCGGCAAATCCACCGCCAGCCGGGTCAGCCTCTGGCCCAACAAGAACGGCATCCTGCCCGATTATGCCGAAACCACCGTCGACATGCGCCATCGCGACCAGGCCGTCACCGATGCGATGGTGGCGCAGGCGCGCGCGGCTCTGGCCGATGCGGCCAGGGCGGCGCAGGTGGAATACGAGATCGAGGCGGAATGGACCTTCGGTGACGAGACATTCGACACCGAGCTGATCGAACTGGTCAGCACCACGGCGCGCGCGCAGGGCATCGAGCCGCTCAGGATGCACAGCCAGGCCGGGCATGACGCCTATAACCTGTGTCGCGTGGCCCCCACCGCGCTGATCTTCTGCCCCTGCATCGACGGGATCACCCATAACGAGGCCGAAGACATCGCCCGCGAACCGACGCTTGAAGCCGCGAATGTGGTGCTGCACGCTGTGCTGGCGCGGGCAGACCGCTAGGACAGGGCTCGAGAAGGCGCTTGACAGCGGCTTTGTCAGGTCGATAGTGTTTCATATATGAAACGAAATTCAGGGAGCGCTCCTGCCATGCATGTCTACTGGTCCGAAGACCAGCTGCGCTACGCGGGCGCCCGCTTCCTGAAAGCGGGGCAGTTGGTGCCCAGCCCGGAAACCCCGGATCGGGCGCGCTCCATCCTCGCCGCCCTGTCGGGGCCGGAGTTCCGTATCACCGCGCCAGACGACCACGGGACCGCGCCGGTCCTGCGGGTGCACCCCGGCGTCTTTCTCGATTTCCTGCAGGGCATCCACGCGCGCTGGACCGAGGCTTTCGGGCCCGATGCCGCCATTCTGCCCAATGTGCTGGCCGGAAGCCACCGCACCCATGTGCCGCAAAGCCCCGTGGGTGCTCTGGGCTACTACGTTGGCGATCTGGCCGCCGAGTTTCGCCCCGGGACGTGGGCTGCCTGCTATGCCTCGGCGCAATGCGCGGTGAGCGCAGCGCGCCATCTGCTGACGGCCAGCAAACCCGCCTATGCGCTCTGCCGCCCGCCGGGACATCACGCGGGCGCGGCGCAGGCCATGGGCTTTTGCTTCCTCAACAACGCCGCCATCGCCGCCGAGGAGCTGCGCCAGCGCTTTGCGCGGGTGGCCATCGTCGATATCGACGTACATGCCGGCAATGGCACGCAGAGCATTTTCTATGACCGCGCCGATGTCCTGACCGCCTCGATGCACTCGGATCCGTCGCACTACTACCCGTTCCACAGTGGATATGAGGACGAACGCGGTGCCGGAGAGGGCAGGGGTGCCAATATCAATATCTGCTATCCGGCAGATGTGGACGATGCAGGATTTCTGGCGGCCTTTGCCAGACTGACGGAAGCTGTCGAAACCTTCGCGCCGGAAGCGGTCGTCGTTGGACTGGGTGTGGATGCACTGCGTTCGGACCCGCATGGCGGCCACCACATCACTCCCGATGCCTTTGCCGAAGTGGCGATGCGGCTGCGCGGCTGGAGCTTGCCCACCATTTTTGTGCAGGAGGGCGGCTATGACAGCGACGAGCTTGGGCCGACCATTGCGCGCTTTCTGAGAGTATTTGAAGTTGACTAAACCTGTCCTGCTTATCCTGTCGGTTGGCGAACTGGGCACCAACGTGCTGGAGTCCGCCGCCCGGTCCGGGCTGTTCGGCCGGATCGTCATCGCCGGGCGCGATGGCGCGAAGGCGCGGGCGCGGGCCAATAGCGCGATTATCGGTGCGGGGTTGGAGTTCGATTACCCTATCATCGAAGGCCTCGAGCTTGACGTTAACGGCCCAGCTTTTGTGCCTCGGATCAAGTCGATTGCGCCCGATATCATTTTCACCACCGCTTCGATGATGCCCTGGTGGCAGCTGGAAAAATCAAGCGCACCGCGCTTGCCCTTCGGCGGCTACTTGTCCCTGCACCTCAGTGTAATGAACACCTTCCGCGACCGGCTGGCCGAGGCCGATCTTGATGCCATCTGGATCGGGGCATCCTATCCGGACGTGGTCAATCCGATCCTGCACCGCACCGGGTTCGGACCGCTATGCGGTATTGGAAACGTGCAGGAACCAATCCCCAAGATCGTCGCCGGGCTCAGCAGGCGACTGTCGTTGTCGCCCGATCAGATCAGGGTCAAACTGGTTGCGCAGCATGCCTTCGAATACGCTGTGCTGTCCGACGAGGTGACGGCAGACCTGCCGCCGTACCTTCTGCATGTCGAGGCCGCCGGCCGTGATGTGACCGAACAGGCGCGCCAGGTACTACTGGAACCGTTTCCATTTACCTATGACCTGTTTTTCAATCGGATCACCGCTTCGGCCGCCATCGAGGCGTTCCGGGCGCTTCTCTCGCCGAAACCTGCCGCAGTACATTTGCCGGGCGTCAACGGGCTGATCGGTGGGTATCCGGTTGTGGTGGGCGGCAGGTGCGCACGGCTGGACCTGCATTCCGATTGGACCGAGGCGCAGGCGATCGACACCAACTGTCGCTCGCTCCGCCACGAGGGGATCGAGGCGATCGACTCGGACGGGACCGTTCATTTTACCGAATCCACGCAGCAGGCTTTTGCCGCGCTGCTGGGCCGCTCGGTCGCGCGTCTGGAGATCACTGGCGCCGCGCAACAGGCCAAAGACATTCTCGATGCGCTCTGATCTCCACGCTTCATGTTCAACCGAATGAGACATCAGCCATGAAAACCAACGCCTCCGCCCAGTTCTTCGACCGCGCCATGAAGGTTCTGGTCGAAGGATGCTCCTCCGCCTCGCGCGGACCGCTGAACTACAGCCCGCACCCGTCCTACTTCCGGAAGGCCAAGGGCGCGCGCATGTGGGATGTGGACGGGAACGAATTCATCGACTGGCAGCTGTCGTTCGGTTGCCTTCCTCTCGGGCATGCCCACCCTCGTATTGTCGAGACGATCCGCGAGGAGGTGGAAAACGGCACCCACTTCGCCACCGCGCTCGAGATCGAGGTGGAAGTGGCCGAAATGATGGTCGGCTTGCTGGATCACGTGGACAAGGTACGCTTTGCCAATACCGGAACCGAGGCCTGCATGACTGCCGTGCGCATGGCGCGCGGACTGACGGGCAAGCGCAAGGTGCTGAAATTCGAGGGCCATTATCACGGCTGGTACGACGGGCTTCTAGTCAGTTCTAACCCGCAACCCGTGACCACGCTGGGCCATCCGAACGACCCAGTGCGCATCCCCGACAGCTCTGGCTTGACGCCTGGATCGTGGGAAGACACGCTGGTAGCCGTCTGGAATGACATCGACGCGTTGGAGCGGGTTCTGAAGCGCAGCGCGCACGAGATTGCCTGCGTCATGATGGAAGGGGTGATGTCCAACATGGGCGTCATTCCTCCGAAGCCCGGCTATCTGAAACACGTGCAGGAACTGTGCCACCGGTACGACGTACTGTTTTATCTGGATGAAACCGTTACCGGTTTCCGCCTTGCTCCCGGTGGCGCGGCGGAACTCTATGGCCTTCAACCCGATATCGTGACCTTCGGCAAGGCGCTAGGGCAGGGCTTTCCGGTGGCCGCGATCGCCGGGCCGTCACACGTCATGGACAGCATCGAGTATGGCAAGGTGCTGCACTACGGAAGTCAGAACGCGCCGCGTCTGGGACTCTATGCGGTGAAGGTCATGATTGAAGAAATGACGCGTGATGACAATGCCGGCTTCCGCAAGCTGACCGATATCGGCAATCAGATGACCGACCGGCTGAACGCCGCCGCGCGCGATGCCGGGCAGAACATGGTGGTGCAGAATGTCG
>JAGRMP010000102.1 GCA_020441225.1 Maritimibacter sp.
GCGAAGTGCGCGCGGTCCACGACACGTTCGAGATCATGTTCTACCGCTCGCTGGTCGGCCTGGCGATCGTCGTCGCTGTGGTCGTCGCAACGGGGCGGACCGGCGAAATCCGGACCCGGCGGCTGGGATTGCACGCGGTGCGCAACCTGGCGCATTTCACCGGCCAGAACCTGTGGTTCTACGCCCTGCCGGTGATCCCCCTCGCCCAGGCTTTCGCTTTGGAGTTCACCTCGCCGCTCTGGGCGCTGATCTTTGCCCCGCTCGTGCTCGCCGAGCCGATCACCCGGATCCGGGTAATCGCGGCCGGCATTGGCTTCGTCGGTATCCTGGTGCTGACCCGTCCGTTCTCCGAACCGCTCACGCTGGGCGTGCTCGCGGCCGGTGCGGCCGCGGTCGGCTTCGGGTTCACCGCGCTGTTCACCCGCCGGCTGACCCGGACCGAAAGCCTTGCCGGGATCATGTTCTGGCTCACCGGAATGCAGGCCGTGTTCGGGTTGATCGGGGCCGGCATCGACGGCGGGATCGCTCTGCCGACCGCCTTTTCCGCGCCGCTCCTCGTGCTGATCGGCATTTCGGGACTGGTCGCGCATTTCTGCCTCACCTCGGCGCTGCGGCTGGCCCCCGCGGCGGTGGTGATGCCGATCGACTTCACCCGTCTGCCGCTCATCGCCCTCGTCGGCTGGGCGTTTTACGACGAAAGCCTCGACTGGCTCTTCGCGGTCGGGGCGCTGATGATCCTCGCCGGCAACATAATCAACCTGACCGCGGGCTCCGGCCGCGCCTGGCCGCGGGTTGCGCAGGAACCGGGTCGCCAGTGAACACGGTATCGAGGACCAAAGCCCCATGACACAAGTTTCCATACCGACCCGGGCCTGGGTCATGCTCGTCCTGCTGTCGCTGATGTGGGGGTCGAGCTTCCTCACCACGACGGTGCTGGTCCACACCATGGCGCCGCTCCATGTGGTCACCCACCGCGTGCTCTGGGCGGCGGTGGCGCTGTGGATCTATGTCGGCCTGCGCCGCCTGCCCGTCCCGCGCGATCCCGGCACCTGGGGCGCGCTTTTCATCATGGGCGCGGGCGCCAATGCCCTGCCCTTCATCCTCCAGGCCTATGCCCAGACCACGATCGAAAGCGGGCTCGCGGGTATCCTCAACGCGTCGACCGCGATCTTCGGCCCGCTCGTCGCCGCCCTGGTGCTGGCCGACGAACGGCTGACCCGGCGCAAGGCGCTGGGCGTGGCGCTGGGCTTCGCCGGCGTGGCGACGGTCTTCGGCTTCGAGGTGCTGAAAGGGTTCGACCTGCGCTCGGCCGCCCAGCTCGCGATGATCGTCTCGACCTTCTGCTACGCCTCGACCAGCGTTTTCGCCCGGCTCAAGCTCGGCCATCTGTCGCCGGAAATGGCGGCGACCGGCATGCTGACCGGCGCGAGCCTGATCATGCTGCCGCTGTCCTGGGTCGTGTCGGGCCCCCTGCCCGTCGTGCTGCCGTGGCAGATCCTGGGCGCGCTCGCGATCTACGGGCTCGTCATCACCGCGCTGGCCTATCTGCTCTTCTACCGGATCATCCGGCTCGCCGGCGCGGGCAATACCACGCTGGTGACCCTGCTCGTCGTGCCGGTCGCGGTCTCCCTGGGGGCGGTTGTCCGCCACGAAACCCTGCCGCCCTCGGCCTTTGCGGGCTTTGCGCTGATCGCGATGGGGCTCGTTGTCCTTGACGGGCGGCTGTTTCGGCGCCGTTGACCCCTCCGCCGCCCGCCGCTATCCCGAACGGGACGCGGCGGGCGCAGGCGCGCCCCGCACCGGCGGAATCACGAGTGCGCTCCGGACGGGGCGACGGAGGCGGGCATGATCTACGAGACGGCGGCGGACTGGCGGGCGGCGGACCGGAAGCGCGTGCTGCTGTTCGGCATGTCGGGTCTTGGCAAGACCCATATCTCGAACCTCCTGCGCGACAGCGGCGACTGGTTTCACTACTCGGTCGATTACCGCATCGGCACGCGCTACCTCGGCGAGCACATCACCGACAATTTCAAGCGCGAGGCGATGAAAAACCCCTTCCTGCGCCAGCTCCTGTTGTCGGATTCGATTTATGTCGCCTCCAACATCACCTTCGACAACCTCGCCCCGCTCTCGACCTGGCTCGGCAAGCCGGGCGATCCGGCCAAGGGCGGGCTCACGTTCGAGGAATACCTGCGCCGCCAGGCGCTGCACCACGATGCCGAGGTCGCGGCGCTCACCGACACGACACGGTTCATCGACCGCGCCGGCGAGATCTACGGCTACGGCAATTTCGTCTGCGACTCGGGCGGGTCGATCTGCGAGGTGGTGGACCCGGACAATTCCGACGACCCGGTGCTGAAGGAATTGTCCGAACACCTGCTGCTGGTCTGGATCGAAGGGTCCGATGCCCATACCGAGGAGCTGATCCGCCGGTTCAAGCGCGCGCCGAAACCGATGTATTACCGGCCTGAATTCATGACCGCCGCCTGGGAGGCCTATCTGGCCGACCGCGGCGTGGCCGAAACGCAGGTCGACCCCGACGATTTCATGGCCGCGACCTATGCCCGCGCCATGGCCCACCGCCAGCCGCTCTATGCCGCGATGGCGCAGAACTGGGGGGTCAAGGTCAAGGCCGACGACGTCGCCACCGTCCGCTCCGCCGATGACTTCACGTCGCTTGTGGCCCAGGCCCTCGACATGCGCTCTTGAGACCCGCTGGGCCGCGGCTTACATCCCCCTGATCCACACACCCCTGATCCAACCCCGGAGGCCCCCATGCCCATCAGGATTCCCGCCACCCTTCCCGCCGCCGACGTGCTCAGCGCCGAGGGCGTGATGGTGATGCGCGAGGACGAGGCCGACCGGCAGGACATCCGGCCGATGCGGATCGCGCTCCTCAACCTGATGCCGAAAAAGGTGGTGACCGAAACCCAGTTCGCGCGCCTCATCGGCGCCTCGCCGTTGCAGGTCGAGCTGACCCTGGTCCGGCCCTCGGACCACGTGCCCAAGACCGAGAGCCAGGCCCATATCGGCGCGCATTACGTCCCCTGGCGCGAGATCCGCGACCAGAAGTTCGACGGTCTCATCATCACCGGCGCCCCCATCGAGCACCTGCCCTACGAGGAAGTGACCTATTGGGGCGAGATGCAGGAGATCATGGACTGGACCCAGACCAACGTGCATTCCACCTTCGGCGTCTGCTGGGGCGGCATGGCGATGCTCTATCATTTCCATGGCATCCCGAAGCGGATCCTCGATCACAAGGCTTTCGGCTGTTTCCCGCAGAAGAACCTCGCACCCACTTCGCCGTTCCTGCGCGGGTTCTCGGACAATTTCGTCATCCCGGTGAGCCGCTGGACCGAGATCGCCGAGGCCGATATCGACGCCGCCCCCGATCTCGTGCCGCTGCTCGGCTCGCCCGAGACCGGGTCGGCGCTGGTGGAGGACCCGAAACACCGCGCGCTCTACATCTTCAACCATTTCGAATACGATTCGGACACGCTGAAGCAGGAATACGACCGCGACGTGGCCAAGGGCACGCCGATCAACGTGCCGATGAACTACTATCCCG
>JAGRMP010000649.1 GCA_020441225.1 Maritimibacter sp.
ACCTCACCGGTCTGGTCGATCAGGGTGGGCGCTTCGCCAATACCGAAGAGGCCCCGGGGTTCACCTCCTATTTCACCCCGCTGATGATCGATGCGCTGACCGAACAGGCCACCGACGTGCTCTCGGGCCGGTCGTTGCGGCTCGCCGATGCGTCCGAATTGGGCCAGGACGGCGTCTATGCCTTCTCCTACCGGTATTGGCCCTGCGGCGACGGCACTGCCACCGAGATCTCGGCCAAGCTGCGGACCGTCGACGGCAAGACCGCCTCCTGGCGCGGCAAGGTGCGGCTCGACCGGGTGCCCGGCTGGATCGACGTCTTCCCGGCCGGAGCGGGGCCCGAGCCCGTCGTCGAGAGCGATCCGGTGCCGGCGCCGGAAACGGACCCGGAGACAGCGGAGACAGACCCGGAGCCCGCGCCTGAAACCGACAAAGCGCCGCAGCCGGTGCCGGTCGACCGGCCTGTGCCGGAACCCAAACCCGTGCCGGCGCCCGGCAGCGCCTATGCGCTGAGGTTCACGCCCGAAACCGCCAATGTCGGCGACGTCGCGTCGATCGTCGCGGAGGTCGCCGAGGGCTGCGACCCCTTCTTCCTCGACCTCACCGAGGCGGGGGCGGGTCAGGTGGTGCCGCTCGACGTTTTCGTGGTCGAGACGCTGGCGGGCGGCGGGACGCGCTACCGGGTCGACACCACAACCCCGTCGGGCCTCAAGATCACGCCCGAAGACGCCAAGGGCGTGCATTACGTGGGCTATGTCTGCACCCCGGGCGGCGCCTTCCCCGACACCGCGCTGCTGAAAGAGATCCACGCGGGCTTTGCCGGCGGCACGCTGGCGCGGACCGACCCGGCCGAGGGCCCGGTGTTCCGGTTCGCGCGCTACACGATCCGCTGAAGCCGGAGTCAGCTCGGGAAGACAGCGCGGGTGGCGACCACGCCGATCCAGGCAGAAAAGCCGGTGAGCACCCCGCCCCAGAGCGTGTCGACCACCACCTGGTTGACCGACCAGTCGCGCAAGGTGGCGTAATTGGTGAACTCGTAGGTGCCGTAGGCAAGGAGGCCCAGGAGCGCGCCGCCGATGAGCGCGGTCACCGGGTTGCCGTGGTTGAGCGCGGGCACGGACACGAACCAGAGCACCCCCGCCACATAGCCGAGGTAGAACAGCGCCGCCGGTCCGACGCGGAACGGATCGGCGAAGAGATGTGCAACGTGGCGCTCGAACACCGGCTTGATCATCAGCCTGAGACCGATCGCGTCGATCACGAAAAAGGTCACCGCGGTGATCAGGTAGAGGGCGAGGAGTTTCATCTGGTCGGTCCTGGATTGAAGGGCTGGAGCCTCGCGCTCAACGCACGAGCCGGGCGGTGAGCGGCAGCGCGGCGCCGTAGGGCAACACACGCAGGAGCTTGAGCGCGAGCGTCAGACGCCGCGGGAAATGGATCTCGAACGCCTTGCGATCGAGCCCCGCGACGATGGCGGCGGCCGCCTCGTCGGGCTGGAGCACCGCCGGCATGGTGAAATCGTTCTTGCCGGTGAGCCGGGTATCGACGAAGCCCGGGCTCAGGAGCCGCACGTCGATCCGGCCCTTGAGCTCGGCGCGGAGCGACTCGGCGAGGTTGATGACCCCCGCCTTGGTCGCGGAATAGATCTGCCCCTGCGGCAGGCCGACATAGCCCGCGACGCTGCCGGTGAGCACGAGCTGGCCGCCCGGGCGCAGGACCGGCACCGCCGCCTGGGCGACGTTGAGCGTGCCGGTCAGATTGACCTGCACGATCCTGGCCGCGGTGTCGGGGTCGATCTCGGTCACCTTGCCGGGATCGTAGATCGCGGCGAGGGTGAGGACCCGGTCGATGGGACCGAGCAGCGCGACACGGTCGGCCGCGCGCTGGACGCTTTTGCGGTCGGCGACGTCGAGGGGGACGACGACATGGTCCGGGCCGAGGCTTTCGGCGAGCGCTTCGAGCCGCCCTTCGGAGCGCGCCGAGAGCACCAGCCGCGCGCCGCGCCCGGCATAGGCGCGCGCGAGCGCTGCGCCGATCCCGTCGCTCGCCCCGATGATCCAGATCGTCTCCCTGTCGCGGGTCGCCTCAGGCATGGCGCAGCTCCAGTTGCACCACGTCCGTCTGTCCGGTCGCGAAGGAGGCGGCGCAGATCCCGAGGTAATAGCGCCAGC
>JAGRMP010000103.1:0-8191 GCA_020441225.1 Maritimibacter sp.
CCGTTTTTGCACGACAAATGAACCGCAACGTGCAGAAGAAACACATCATACGCGCATAAAGTGTGGAATGGCCAAGGGCCCCGGGCGGCGAAACCGATGAAAGCGGGGATCGCGCAGAGATTGAATCGGCGCCCGGTTCCGGTTAACAATGGACCAGAATTCGCCAGATAAATGACACATGCAGATGTCAGACTCTGGGCCGCAGGGAACAAACTGCGCAGATTGGGGCTATGTGAGTGGCAGACGATCCGAACACCGACGCACGGTCGCGACCGACGGGTGAAGTGCGCTATACCCGCCGCGAAGCGCTTGCCGCGATGGCGAAGTATTCCGCCGCAGTCGGCGGCGCGGCGTCGACCATAGTGACAGCCGATGGGCTGGTGTCTGCGGCCTCGGCCTATCCGGAATGGCTGTCCAGGTTTTGCCAGCGCAATCCCAACCATTGGCTGTGCACCTGGGAAGGCTGGGAAACCTGGGACGGCAACGGCAGGGGCAACGGAAACGGCCGGATCCAGTTCTGAGCCCGCCTGCCCCCCCTCGCATCCGTCCGCCTCAGCCACCACCGCAGCACGCGATCCAGACCCCGTGCCAACCGGTCGCCAGGACGCGCGAGCTCTTCTATTGTTCACGGCAGAACGCAACGGAATGCTCCGGCGTCGCACGCCCGGCGCGCCGATCCCCGACCGGATCGGCCGGAGGCGCGCAAACGCCGGCAGCCCAGGAGGCCCGCCATGACGCCACCCGACGCTCTGCCCCCCGCCCCGGATCGGACGATCCCCCAAAGCGCCGGGAGCGTTCGGCGGGACGCCCTGCGCGCGGATCTGCGCTTTCGGCTGCTGCGGACCCTCGACACCACGCCCAACCTCAGCCAGCGGGGCCTGGCCGAGGCCATCGGCGTGAGCCTCGGCGCCGCCAACGCCGTGCTGAACGCGATGATCGAGGCCGGCCTGGTTCAGATCGCCGGCACGACGGCCGCTCGGTCGCAGTTCCGCATCAGCTACGCGCCGAGCGACGCCGGGCGGGCCGAGGCGCGTCGGCTCCGGGCCCCCTATCTGGCACGGCGCCGGGCCGAGCGCGCGGCGCTCGACGCCGAGATCGCCGCGCTGGAAGCGGAGGTGCCCGACATGTAAACCCGCGCGGACCGGCACGCGTTGCGGGGCGCGCATCCGCCCGGTCCGGCCGGCGGTTTCGCCCGGCGCCGCATTCGAAACCGTTCGAACGGGCGCTTTCGACCGCCCGGGACGGGTTGTCGAATTGCCCCGGAAGGCTGTCCGCGATATGCCAAGGACGATTCCATTGCGAAAGTGAGCCCGGAGCTGTCATGTCCACGCCCAAGGTCCAGAAAGCCGTTTTTCCCGTCGCCGGTTTCGGCACCCGCTTCCTTCCCGCCACCAAGGCGATGCCGAAGGAGCTGCTGCCGATCGTCGACAAGCCGATCATCCAATACGCCGCCGAGGAAGCGGTGCGGGCCGGGATCAACACGCTGATCTTCGTCACCGGACGGCACAAACGCGCGATCGAGGACCATTTCGACGCAAATCTCGAGCTCGAGGCAGCGCTGAGGGAAAAGGGCAAGGACGACGCGGCGGAGATGGTGCACAACCTGCTGCCGCCCGAGGTCGAGTGCATTTTTGTCCGCCAGCCGGTGCAGCGCGGGCTCGGCCATGCGGTGGCCTGCGCCGAACGCGCCGTCGCCGGTGCGCCCTTCGCGGTGCTGCTGGCCGACGACTTTCTGATCTCGCAGGATCCGGGGGTGACCGCGGGTCTGGTCGAAGCCTACGAAAAGACCGGCAACACCCAGCTTTCGGTGATGGAAATCGACGGGCCGGACATCTCGAAATACGGTGTGGTCAAGCCCGGCGAGGCGGCCGGAAAAGTGGCCGGGCTGGTCGAGAAACCGAGCTTCAACATGGCGCCGTCCAACCTTGCCTCGATCGGACGATACGTGCTGACGCCGGATATCTTCGACATCCTGCGCGACCTGCCGCCGGGATCGGGCGGCGAGATCCAGCTTGCCGACGCGATCAACATCCAGGCGGCCGAAGGGCGTGTCGAGAGTGTCGTGCTCCAGGGCACCCGGTACGATTGCGGTTCGGTCGACGGCTATCTCGATGCGATCACCGCGGTCGCGGCGGACCGGCGCAAGGGCTGACGGCAACCGCCCGGGGCGGAACGCAGCGGCGGCCCGGGCGGAGGAACCGCCCGTCCGGCCGGGAACCGGCCGCACCGCACCAGAAAGTCCGCACCGGCGAATCCGCACCAGAAAGTCCGCACCGGCAATTCCGAACCGGCAATTCCGAACCAGCAAAGGACCGAAGACGATGACCGGCCCCGACCCTGCACGGCCCGCGATCCGGCCCCCGGGACCTTCCCGGCGCTGCGCCCGATGACCGCCCCGGTGGCATGGATCGCGGTCGACTGGGGCACGTCGCGGCTGCGCGCCTGGGCGATCGCCGAGGACGGCACCCTCGGCGCCGAGGCGCGGTCCGACAAGGGCATGGCCGGGCTCGCGCCCGCGGAATTCGAACCCGCCCTCCTCGACCTCGTCGCCCCCTGGCTCGACGCGGCGCGCGTAACCCCGGTGATCGCCTGCGGCATGGTCGGCGCTCGCCAGGGCTGGGTCGAGGCCCCGTATCGGGTGGTGCCCTGCGCGCCGCCCGGCCCGGGCGACGCCATCGCCGCACCGACCGCCGATCCGCGCCTCTCGGTCACGGTCCTTCCCGGACTGGCGCAGACCCGCCCCGCCGACGTGATGCGCGGTGAGGAAACCCAGGTGGCCGGGTTTCTCGCCGACACCCCCGATTTCGACGGCACGCTCTGCCTGCCCGGGACCCACACCAAATGGGTGCAGGTTTCGGCCGGCGAGGTCGTGAGCTTCCGCACCGTGATGACCGGGGATCTCTTTGCCGCGCTTTCGGGCCACACGGTGTTGCGCCACACCCTTGGCACCGGCGATGACCGGACCGCCTTCCTCGACGCGGTGGCGGATGCGATAGCCCGGCCCGAAGCGCTGACGGCACGGCTGTTTTCACTGCGAGCCGAGGGGCTCCTGGGCGAGCTTGCGCCGGGCACCGCCTCGTCGCGGGCCTCCGGCCTGCTGATCGGCGCGGAGCTGGCGGGCGCCCGGGGGTATTGGCTCGGAACCCGGCTCGCGGTGATCGGTACGGGCGGTCTTGCGGATCTCTACGCTGCCGCGCTCGGTGCGCAAGGGGTGACGGTCGAACGGTTTGACGCCGATCTGGCCGTGCTCGCGGGGCTGAAAGCCGCGCACGCGGCCATGTCCGGGACCGCGCCCCAATGAGCCGCAATATCATCGCCATCCTGCGCGGCGTCCGCCCCGACGAGGTCGTCGGGATCGGCGCGGCGCTGATGGCCGCGGGGATCGACACGATCGAGGTGCCGTTGAACTCCCCCGACCCGCTCGACAGCATCTCCGCCCTCGCCCGGGCCTTGGGCCCACGGGCCCGGATCGGGGCCGGGACCGTTCTCGAGGTGCCTCAGGTGGCAGCGGTGAAGGCCGCGGGCGGGTCGCTGATCGTATCGCCGGACATGAACCCGGCGGTCATCGCCGCGACCCGGGCGGCCGGTCTGGCCTCCTACCCCGGCGTGATGACCCCGACCGAGGCCTTTGCCGCGCTGCGCGCCGGCGCGACCGGGCTGAAGCTCTTTCCCGGGGCGCTGATCGGCCCTGGCGGTCTGTCGGCGATCCGGGCCGTGCTGCCCGCCGGAACCCGGTGCTGGGCCGTCGGAGGCGCCGGCCCCGACAATTTTGCCGCCTGGATCGCCGCGGGTGCCTATGGGTTCGGCATCGGCACCGCACTCTACCGGCCCGGCGCGTCGGCGCAGGAAGTGGGCGCCAGGGCCGGGGCCGTGGTCGCCGCCTACGACGCCGCGACCGGAGCGTGAAGCGGCGCTCTCCCGGCTCCGGAGATCCGGGGCAGCCGGTGACCGCCGCCGCAGGCCCGGCCCGGAAATCGGCCCCGAAATCGTGACCGGAAGACCGCGACCGGAGCCACAGGCGACCGCGGCCGACGCCCGGGCCGCCGCGGCTCAAGTCGAAAGCCGGGAGGTGGATTGGCCCGCGCGAATGCGGTGGAAGTGGGGCCGCCTTGAGGTGACATTAAATCCAGAAATCCGGATTTCCGGATTTCGGCGGTTCGGATTTACTTCCTGAAATCAATTCATTACGGAGGATCTCAGCGGAGCCCCGCGGGGCGCGTTAACGATTTGTCAAGACACCGCCCCACAGGATGCCCCGCAGTGTGAGGGCTCGAGCGTCCCCGGCCGGCCCTGCCCCCAAACCGCAGAACCACGCCCCCGCTTCACCCGGTGAACCGGGGCGCATCGCGGCGCTCCGCGGTCGCCGCGACGGCTTTCGCCCGAAACGCCATCCACGCGACCGGTCGCGCGCCCCGGGGCGAAGAACAGAGTACCGCCGCCCGATTGTTCACACTTCGCCCGAAGATCGTCCGAATTCTACCGAATTGCTGACCTAGCTTCGGTTTGGAAACCCAAGCGACGAGGCGATTGGCCGATGCTCATTCCAGGCGATCCCAGGGCCGGATGGTCCAAATGGTTCGACCCGACCGGCCGCGAGCAGCGGATCAAGGACTATGTCCACCTGACCAGCAAGTTGATCTGGCAGCGCCAGGCGATCTTCCTGGCCGCGACACTCCTCGCGGCCTTCTATTTCGATCCGATCCGCACGCTCGCCTGCTACTCCGGCGTTCTGTTTTCCGAAGCCCTCGACATGCTGCTGATCCCGGCCGTCCAGAAATGGAAGTCGGGCGACACGGCACGGGGCCGGCGGATCCTGATGAAGATCACGGTCAACACCGTCATCAGCGCAGGCGCGATCAGTTTCTTCGTCATCAACGTGGCGCAGCAGCAGGCGATCGGCGGGCATTTCACGCCCTTGTTCTTCCTGTTCGCCGCCTCGCTTTTTGCCGCGATGAACAACAACCAGATGATCGGCATCCTGCTTCTGCGGCTGACGATCTACGGCGGCGCCTTCGTCTACATCGCCTTCTACGACATCTTCAAATACAACCCGCCGCTCGCCTCGAACGTCTGGCTCGAGTTTTTCACCATCGTCTTCGTGCTCTACTTCATCATCGATATCTCGTTGGTGTTCTACCGCAACTACCAGGAGCGGCTGGAACAGATGAAGCTGATCCGCGAGGAAAACGAGCGCACCAAAGCGGCGTACGAGATCAAGTCGCAGTTCCTCTCGACGGTCAGCCACGAGTTGCGCACCCCGCTCACATCGATCAAGGCGTCGCTCGATCTGCTCAATACCGGCGTCCTCGGCGAAGTGCCGGACACGCTCAAGCCGGCCCTCAAGATCGCGGCCAAGAACGCCCAGCGGCTGGCCAACCTGATCGACGACCTGCTCGATCTGCAAAAGATCGAGGCCGGGGAAATGGTGTTTCACTTCGAGGAGCTGGACGTCGGCGATTTGGTGAAGGAGGCGATCGAATCCACCAAGAGCTACGGCGAACAGCACGGCATCCACGTGACCATGGTCGTGCCCAAGGACGAGGTGAAAATCCACGGGGACCAGTCGCGGTTGATCCAGGTGATGAACAACCTCCTGTCAAACGCGCTGAAGTTTTCTCACGAGGGCGGCACCGTACAGGTCCGTGTCGAACCGCGCGGCGAGCGGGTGCGGATCTGCGTGCAGGACGAGGGCGTCGGCATCCCCGAGAACTCGCACGACAAGGTCTTCGGCAAGTTCAGCCAGGTCGACAGTTCCGACATCCGCAAGGTGGGCGGCACCGGGCTCGGCATGAACATCACCCGCCAGATCGTCGAGCGCCACGATGGCCGGGTGGATTATGAAAGCGAGTTGGGGCGCGGCTCGACATTCTACGTGGAATTCGACCGCCTCCCGGCTTCGGCGAAAACCGATGTCGGAACGCACCCCCTCGCCGCCTCCGCCTAGACGCCGGCGAGACCGCGCCGGGTATCGCGCCGGGTTCCCGCCTGCCGGCCTGAAAACGGTTGAAGAACAGGCTTTGCCTCGCCTAGACTTGTTCCGGGCGACAATGCGCGGAAATGTTTGGTTCAACGGGTGTCTGTGGCGCCTTGGCTCCTGAAACCGGCGCTTCAAGGCGAACCGTCGGTGAAAAGCGGACGGGAGCATCCCTGCAGGTGCGATGCGAGGCGGAATGCCGCGCAAGACCCGCCGGAAGCATGCGCGCTCATGCGCGCCCTACGGAGATCGGGATGACCAAGCTCGAACGGATCCTTCACGTCGATGACGATGACGATATCCGCACCCTGACCAAAATGGCGCTCGAACTGGTCGGGAAATACGAGGTGGAGCAGTTCCCCACCGGCGAAGCGGCGCTGGTGAGCCCGCAGGATATCACCGCGCAACTGTTCCTGCTCGACTACATGATGCCCGGGATGAGCGGCGAAGAACTCTGGCGTCACCTCCGGCAGGTGCCCGGGCTGGAAAACGTGCCGGCCGTGTTCATGACGGCAAAATCCGAAGCCGCCTTCGCCGAGCGCCTTACCGATCTGGGCGCGCTCGCGGTAATCGTGAAACCGTTCGAGATCAGCGAACTCAGCGCGCAGATCGCGCAGATCTGGGAGCAGCACCAGGCCGGCTGACGCCGCGGGACGCCTGCCGGACCGTCGACGCGCGCCCGCCCGAAAAGCCGGCGACAGGCGTCCGGTCCAAGCGGTGGGGCCAGGACATCGGCGCGCGACGGACCGCCAGCCTCAGGCCTGGCAATCCTCGTGTTCGGCGCAGGTGTTCTCGATCAGGCGCATGAGGTTGCAGATCCGCGCAATCGCGATCTGGCGCAGATCGGAGGTGCTTTCGAGCTTGTAGGCCGTGATCGCTGCCTCCGCCTGGCGCGCCTGGTCGCCGAGATCGGCAAAGCCCAGCGTCTTGCCGACCCCGGCAATCCGGTGGGCGACGAACTGGGCTTCGTCGAACGATTCGCTCAAACTGTCCGGTCCGCCGGTCGCGAAGGCCTCGCAGTCGAGTCTCCGGCGGTAGTCGAGCAGCCGCGACAGAAACTCGATCCGGCTGCGTTTCACCGCGGACTCGACCGCCGCATAGACGCCTGCCGGCCGTTCGGAAGCCGGGCCGCCGGCGGTGTCGCGCGGCCGGTCATTGCTGCCGTCCTCGGTGTCGGCTGCACGCCGGCTGCAGCCATCGGGCGCCGAACGCTCCCGGGTCCGGTCCGCGTCCCGCGCCTCATCCGCCTGCGCGTTGCGCAAGGCCGCCAGAGCGGCCAGGCGGGCCGCGGTCGAATTGGCGCCGCGGTCGATATCATGCATTCGAAAACCTCATCGGCCCCTGATCGTCGCCGGAGATCGGCAGAACATCGGCGCTGTCTTTACCCGCCTCCGGGCAATCCGCGGCCTCCGGTGCAGGGACTTCGTCCTTCTTGAGATGCTTGGCGGCGTGCGGGAACAGTTTCGACGCGCCTTTCTTGACCATTGCGGCGTCGCGCTTCATGAACGCGCTGGTCCGCGGCTTGGCCTCGGCCTTGGTCGCTTTCGGATGCTCGCCGATCTCGGAACTCAGCTGGTCGCGCAGCATTTCCTTGAACTCGTCGCGCAAGGTGGCTTCCCGGACCGTCTCGTTATCCTTGAGCCGCGAGAACGGATGCGGCCGGTCGCGGCTCGAATGCGGCCTGCCGTCGCTGTGGCCGAGGGGATCGGCCGTGTAGCGGACCTTCTCGACCGCGGTCCAGATCGCCTTGCTGAGCTCACCGCGGGTCGGCAGGCGCACGGGGACGGCCGGGCCGATCACCAGTTTCGCCTCCTTCGGCAGTTTGCCCGCGTGTTTGCCTTCGCTCTCCTCGATCGGAAAGGCGAACTCGGGGCCCAGGAGTTTCAAAGCCTGCTGGCCCCGGCGCGGGATGACACCGACGAATTCGCCCTCGCCCCGGTAGGTCACGAAGACCTCGTGTTCGGCCAGTTTGCCGATCAGCGTACTGGCAGCGGTCGCAAGCAGGTTCTTGAACTCAAGCGGCGGGAGCTTGTGGTGCAGTTCGCGCACGCCGCGGATCTTGGCCGCGAAGACCGTGGACAGGAACAGCACACCGCGACCCGACTGGTACAGGTAGTTCTCGAACGCCGGGTAGCGCAGCAGCCGGTCGATCTTGCCCAGGTCGATCGCCTGCTCGAGGTCATACTGGGTCGACCGGTCGAGCACTTCGATCAGACT
>JAGRMP010000103.1:8353-25814 GCA_020441225.1 Maritimibacter sp.
GTGAGCATCAGGATCGGCGTGCGCGCGTATTTCGGCATGTCGCGGATCCGGGCGCACAGACCGATCCCGTCCATGCCTCCCATCTGGATGTCCAGAAGGAAGCAGTCGAACGGCACCTTGGTCTCGGCGATCACCTCAAGCGCCCGTTCCGCCGAGGTGCAGGTCTGCACTTCGCCGTATTCGGCCCTTTCCAGAACTTCGGTGAGAAGCCCGAGGATGATGCTGTCGTCGTCGACAGCCAGAATTTTCATGACCAACCATCCGGATCTGAGGGCCCCCGGCTTCTCCGGGCACCGATTGAGCCGCCACGCTGCGCGCGGGACCTGTTCATGTTCGATTTTTACTAGGGATTTTGCCGATTCAGAGGCATTCCCGGGACGAGATCATGCAGAGGCGAAAAATCACCCCGAATCGAAGGTATTTTCCCGCAATTGCGAAACAGAACCGGCGCGAAGGCGCCGAGGCGGTCTCATGCGGGCTGCGGACAGGGGCGCGCAGGACCCTCCTCAGCGGCCCGGGGCCGGACATGCCAAGACATTGATTCGGCGGGCTCTCCCGCCTCAATGCATCGTCTGCGACACCTTGAACAGCGCCGCCTGGCTCCGGGTGCCGTCGATCTCGAAACGGCGCCCCACCGGCACTGCGGCCAGTTCCAGCCGCCGCAACCAGCGCGCGAACACCGCCGGGACGATCCCGATCACATGGGTCGCGCCCATTTCCCCCGCCGTCACCGCCATCTGCTTCATCAGCACACCCTGCACCTGCGCCCGGCGCGACGCCGTCACCTCTTCGGTGATGAACAACCGCGACGCTTCCCAGACCTTGGGATCGACCGGCGCGTCGAGGAAAAGCACGTCGCGCGGGATCGGGTCGAGAAGACCGAGCTGGGCGTCGCGCAGCATGTAGGAATAGATCCCGCAACGCGCGGTCGTCGGCATCAATCGGACACCGCCGAGGATCTTTCCGAATTCGTGGATCACCACCCATTTGGCCTGCGGCGTATCGTACTGGTCGAATTCCATGCCATCGACCGTGGGAAGCTCCCATTTCAGCTGATCGACGAACACCCGCTTGCGCGCTTCCATGAAACTGACCAGCAGATCGCCGTGCTGGCTCATGGTCCGGAACGAAATCGTCGTGGCGTGGATCCGCCCGTCAGCTTCCGGCGCCAACGCCGCCGATGTGTCGGCGCCGGTCTTGTCCGACCCGGTTGCCGCCGGCTCTCGCGACAAGCCAGGGAAATGGCGCGACACGACTGTCCCGGGCGTTGCCGGTTCCAGTTCCGGAAACACCCAAGATTTACTCCCACTATGTTCGATTGCCCCCGGCACGTCGCCCCACCCCACAAGTCCGTAGTACTATTCGAACCTTATATTGAATCCTGATACGGATTGTTCAATGGAAAACCCATAATCAAACCAAAAAGTTCCCGCATTTTCCGAAATGGAAACTTTTTTACGGCACCCCCAAGCCTGCCCACGGCGCGATAGCGCGCATTTGAACAGGTTATTCAGGCCAAAACTGCGACACGCGGTCGCACCCGCTTTCGGCCGGACTCTCCGGAAGGGGCTGAAACAATGGAATTTTTTCCGGCAGCACGCGAGCGTCCGATGAACGGGCCCGGTTTTTCCGCCGCAAACACCGGATTTGCCGGCCCGTGCGGAGTGGTTGCCCAATCAACAGGCACGGAGCCGGAATCAACCGAAGGATGAGCGGACCGGGCGAATCGGGCGCCGGAGCGTGTGGGGCAGCCGCGGTGCGTTGCCGGTGTTGCGGTGGGTCTGTATTTGCGCGTCCGCCTGTGCGGATCGGTCAGGACAGCGGTTCGCCCGCCTTGTCCTCCCAGGGACCTCCGGTCTCGTCCGGGGTCCGGTCGCGCTGCAGGAATCGTTTGGACGCATCCAGCAATTCGCCGAACCCCGGCGCCTGCTTTTCGACGCTCTCGACCGCGAGGTCCAGCGCGGCCAGAACACCGCTCGCGTTCCCTGTCCCAAGCGGAATCTGGTCGCCAACGAACAGGTTTGAGGGAATCCGCCCAAGCTTGGGATGGACGACCCGGTGCCGTTTGTTCAGCGCTTTCTGCATCGCGTTGCGCCGCCCCTGGAGCCGCTGGTCGGGCACGCAAACGAACACACCGTTGCCGCGATAGGTGAGAATACCGCCGACCGCGAGCAACGCTGCGCGCACTTCTTCGGCAACCGTCCGAACCACCGCGACGAAATCCTCGGGAGCGAACCGGGCATGGATCTCTTCCACCCCACCGATTTTCACGGCGATGGCTGAAACGCGGTACAATCTTCGGTTGAGAAGCTGGCGTACGTAATTCTCGAAATCGGCATAATCGATCGCGCCTTCGACGTCCGGCAGGGAAATGGGATCTTCGAGCCGAACCGCCGCGGCCTGATCGTGCGCGGCGGCACCCTTCGCATCCGTCGCCACCGTCTCGGCCTTTGCCATCGCGGACTCGCGGGCGGCATTGATCCGAAGCTGGAGGTTGTAGAAATCGAACGGCTTGGTCACATAATCGGTAGCCCCTGCCGCAAAGGCGCGGTCGACGTGGGATTTGTCTTCCATCGCCGTGAGCATGATGATCGGCGTGTGCCGGTAGGCTGCGTGTTCGCGGACAAACTCGACCAGGGTAATTCCATCGACGCCGGGCATCTGGATATCGACCAGGAAACAATCGAACGCCGCGTCGGATTCGGCGATGGCGGCCAGCGCATCGCGCGCCGAACTTTCGGTGCGGACCTCGTACTGAGCGGACAGGCTCAGAAATTGTGCGACGAGTTCGAGGATCGCCGGATCGTCGTCAATAACCAGGACTTTCATTCCGCCCCCCCGGGTGGTTTGGATTTTCGGACGCTTTGTTTGTAGTCAAAGATTGCGACCATGCTCTGCCCTAGCGGCGACAAAATCGGGGATATTCTGGGTCAACGGTCACAAAAATGGCCGGCTTGGGGGGCGCTGCGCCCGCCGCGTTTTCAACCGCGCGTTGCGGTTGCGGCCGGACAATTCCCACCACTGCGTCGACGTCCCGGGCATGTCTCGGCGACGCGCCGGGGTGTGGGCCGACCGGGCGCTGCGCAAGCCGTTCAGCCCGCCCGCACCAGCTCGCCGAGCACCCGGTCGCGCCATGGCCAGATCCAACTGGCGCTGTAATTTCGGATCGCCGTCCGGCGCGCGGTCCGGCCCAGACGATCGGCCAGGCTGCGGTCGTCGAGCAGACGGGCAACGCTTCGGGCGAGCGCTTCGGTATCGCTGTGGTCGACAAGGAGCGCGTCTTCGCCATCCGTCGCCGCTTCGCGGACCGGCGGCGTGTCGGACGCCACGAGCGGACAGCCGATGCTCATGGCTTCGATCATCGACCACGACAGCACGAAAGGCACGCTGAGATAGACATGCACATCGGCCGCCTGCAGCACGCCGAGATACTGCTTGCGCGGCAACAGCCCGGTCCAGTGGATCCGGCTCTCGTCGAGATCCAGCTCTTCGCGCATCGCCTCTTTCCAGCCGCGCCCGTCCTCGCGCGAGGGCCCGTAGGCGATCCGGTCCTGCCCGACGATAATGGCATGAAGCTTCGGCCGTTCCGCCTGCAGCCTGGCCAGCGCCCGCATGAACTCCGGAAATCCGCGGTGCAGCTCCATACCCCGGGTGGCATAGGTCACGATCTCCGCATCGGCCGGGAGCGACTTCACCGCCTCGGGCAAGACCGGGTTGTCGCTCGGCGCGTGAAAGTCGGTATCGACCCCGTCATGCATGATCACCATGTCCCGGCTCAACTTCCGAGGGAACTGGCTGGCCTGGAAACGGGACGGGCAGAACACGAGGTCGGCCTCGGCGAGGTCGAGCAAGGTCGGCGTATTGCGCGCGAGCGCCTGCGCTCTGCCGTCTTCTTCGGTCTGCGGCGCCGGCGCCTGTACCGCATCGACCGGCGGGTAGCGGTAGAACCACTCGACATAGGCCACGAACTTGGTGTGCGGCCAGACCGCCTTGGCGAAAGTTCCCGATCCCCAGCCCGAATGGGCGACCACCACATCGGGGTTCAGCCCCTCGCCGCGGGCGCGGATCGCGGCATTTGCGAAGGCCTGGGCGTTGATCATCGCCTTTTCAAGGTTGTAAGCGAAGCGGTGTACCCCCTGAGTCGGGTCGCGGTGCGGGGTCATCTTCACCATCCGGCACCCGGGCGGCGGCTTGGCCCCTTCCGCAGCGGTGACGAAGGCGACATCCCAGCCTGTGCGGGCGAGATACGTGCCGAAGTCGCCGAACTGCGCGGGAAAATTCTGATGTGCGAAGAGGATTTGCATGGGCTTTTCGTTCGGAGTGTCACCGCAGGCGTAGCACGAATCGTGACGTCTTGTTGCACAAATCCGCAGATTTTCGGCAAGGCTTTCCGGATCGCCCCGATCCGGGTTCACCGTTCCTTGAGCAGTTTCTCGATCTCCGCAAGCCGCGCGATCACGTCGTCGCGATAGGTCCCGGTGATCTCGTCGGCTTCGGCATGATGGGCGTCCTGCATCGAATTGACCACCAGGCCGACGACAAGGTTCACCACCACGAAGGTGGTCACCAGGATGAACGGTACGAAGAACACCCAGGCGAAAGGATGCGTCTCCATGACCGGGCGGACGATGCCCATCGACCAGCTCTCGAGCGTCATGATCTGGAACAGCGAATAGGCCGACGCGCCGAGCGTGCCGAACCAGTCGGGATAGGCCGCGCCGAAGAGTTTCGTCGCGATCACCGAACCGATGTAGAAGACGATCCCCATCAACAGAAAGACCGAGGCCATGCCGGGGAGCGCGTTGATCAGCCCCTGGACCACCCGGCGCAACGCCGGCGCGACCGAGACAACCCGGAACAGCCGCAGCACCCGGAGCGCGCGCAGGACCGAGAGCCCCTGTGCGGCGGGCATCAGCGCAAGGCCGACGATGGTGAAATCGAACAGGTTCCAGCCGTCGCGGAAGAATTGCCCGCGTTGCACGTAGATCTTGGCAGCGAGTTCGAGGACGAAGATCGCCAGGCAGATCGCGTCCAGCGCGACGATGACCGCCCCGAACCGAGCCATCGCGACCGGCGAGGTTTCGACCCCGAGCACTGCCGCGTTGAACAGGATGACCCCGAGGATGACGTTTCGAAAACGGCGGTGTTCGATCAGGTGGTGCAGGCGGTCGCGCAGCGGCACAGGCGGCTTCTCCGGTCTGTCGGTTTTTCGGGCTGTCGGTCTTGGGGCTGTTGGTACTGGGGCTGTTGGTACTGGGGCTGTCGGTCGGTTAGCCTGCATATGGAGGCGCAAGGCGCCCGCGTCCAGACGCCCCCGGGCGGCCCGTCCACCCGCAACGGGACCGAACACTTCGCCGCCGGACCGGACCAGCAGCACGGCGGGCGCGCGCCGATCCGGCCGGGGCGGCGCCGTCTTCGCCGAACCGCGCGGCATGCGCCCCGCCCGACCCGTCGCAGCCGCCCGCGACAAAGCGCCCCGGCCGCACGGACTGCGCCCGCGCGCCGCGGCAAATGTCGCTGTCGGCGCGCCCGGTCAGCGGTCCTCGTCGGCGCTGCCGGTCCGGGCACCGCGGTCTTCGGCGCTGGCATAGGCAAAGAACTGATCTTCATCGAGCGGCCGGGCGAAATGGTAGCCCTGCAACACGTCGCATCCCAGATCGCGCAGGATCCGCACGTGGTCTGCGGTCTCCACCCCTTCGGCCACGGTGCGGATGCCGAGCGCCCGGGCGATCTCCACGATTCCATGGACGAGATCGCGCGCCCGGGCCTCGTGCACGACCGGGAAGACAATCCGCTGGTCGATCTTCAGCGCGGAGGGCTCGATCGCCATCAGCCCGATGATCGAGGCATGCCCGGACCCGAAATCGTCGATCTCAATGTCCACGCCGGCGGCGCGGATGGTGTTCACATTGTCCCGGAACGCCTGGTTTTCCTCCTCGATGAGGATCGATTCGAGCAATTCGAAGGTCAGCCGCGTGTCGATCCGGGCAAACCGGTCGACATACTCGAGAATACCGGGATCGTGCATCCGCCCGGATGAGACATTGAGGCTGATTTTCGGCACGATCAGCCCCTTCGTCCGCCACCGCGAGAGCACGTCGCAGGATTTCTCCATCACGATCCGGTCGATATCCGGCACCAGGCGCAGCTGTTCGGCGACATGCATGAAGGCGCCGGGCGCGATTATCCCGTCGCTCGGATGGTTCCAGCGCAACAGAACCTCGGCGCCGTAGAGGCTTCCGTCCGCAGCCCGGATCTGGGGCTGGAAGTATGGAACCAGCTCGTCTTTTTCGAGCGCCTCATGCAAGGCGATGGCGAGGTTGCGGTCGCGCTGGAGGCGGGAGTGGAACCGCGGCGTGAAGGTCTCGGTCCGATTGCCGCCGTCGACCTTGGCCCGGTGGAGCGCCGCGTCGGCGAACAGGTGGATATCGTCGCCGGTGTCGAGGATGTCGTCGGTATGCGCGATGCCGAAGCTGGTGCCGAACCGGCACTGCCGACCCTCGTACAGGAGCGGTTCGGCGAGCCTGCTCTGTATCCGGCCGACAACCTCGCGCGCCTCGGCAGCGCTTGCGCCCGCCGCCATCAGCACCGAAAACTCGTCGCCGCCGTTGCGCGAGGGAAAGTCCCCGACGCGCACGCAGTCGCGCAACACGTCGGCGACCCGCTTCAACACGAGGTCGCCGGCTGCGTGGCCAAGGGTGTCGTTGACATGTTTAAACCGGTCGAGGTCGAGCCGCACCAGGGTACAATCGCCCGGGCCGCCGGCAAGCGCGAGCGCACGGCGCTCGGCGATCATGTCGTCGAAATAGCGCCGGTTCGGCAGACCGGTGAGCCCGTCGTGCATCGCCTGCGCCTCGTTGCGGACACGCATCTCTTCGGCAAGCCGGTGGGCTTCACGCAGGTCGCGCTCGCGCTTGACGTCGTTGGTGACGTCGTGCAGCGCCCCGACCCAGGTGAAGCTGCCCGCCTGCTCGGTCGGCACGCCGGCGGAGGCTTCGAGCCAGATCGGACCGCGCTCGGGATGATTGAGCCGGAAACGGGCATGCACCGGGGTCCGATCGCGATGGCTACGCTGCACCGCTTCGCACAGCCGCGCCAGATCCCGGGGATCGATCCGCTCGGCGAAAAGCTTGGCAAACCGGTCCATCCCGGCACCGGTAAGCCCCGTCAGCTCCTGAAACCGCGCGCTGGCATAGGGAAAGGTCATGCGACCACCCGGGTGCATCCGGGCCTCCAACAGCCCGACAGTGGCCCCGTCGGTCAGGTAGGTGAGCCGTGCGTGTGCATGCGAAAGCGCCTCGGCGGCGCGGATCGCCAGGTGCTCGGCGGCTTTCATCTCGGTGATGTCGAGCAAAGTGCCGAACCAGGTGACCGATCCGTCCGCCTCGGCGACCGGGGCCGCCGTGCTCATCACCCAGCGCGGCCCTTTCGACGGATGCGCGATCCGCAGTTCCACCTGGAAAGGCGCGCCCGCCGCGGCGGCGGCGCGGGCTTTTTCGCGGACACGGACCCGATCCTCGGGGTCGATGACGTTGATCGCCGCCAGGGCGTCGCGCGCGACACGGGCCCGCTCGACACCCGCAACGTCGGCGAACCGGGCGCTCGTGTACCGGGGGCGAACCCGCCCGTCGGGCGAGGCATTGAGTTCGAACAGGGCGCCGGGAAAGGCGTTGTCCAGCGCATCGAACCTCTCGAGCGTCACACGCTCCCCGGCCCCAGAGACCCGCGCCCCCGCGGCCCGTTCGGGGGCACCAAGGGGGGGGCGCGGCACGGTGCCGCGTCGGTCCTGCCCGGCCCCGGCGTCGAGCAGAACCACGACCGTCTCGCCATGGTCGCGCAGGGCTTCGAGCCCGAGCCGCACCGGCGCAGCAGCTTCTGCCGGCGGTGCAAGCCGAACGGCGATCTCGATCCGACTTTCGCGCCCCGCGCGCAACCGCGCGAGCGCATCGTCCACCCGCTCCCGGTCGGCACCGTCGATCAGGTCCTGCAGCCGCATCCCTTCGAGCCCGGCCCGCCCGAAGAGCGCGGCCATGTCACCCGAAAGCGACAAGACAGCCCCGTCTCGCGCCAGCAGGCTTGCCCCCGCCGGTACGACGCCGGCCGGACGGGCAAAGATGTGCGGATCGGATTCCATTGGCCCTCGCAACACCGAAAGGTCTCCGCCCAGAGCTACGCAACACAGGTTGATATTTGCCTTACGGCGATCCGATCCCGCGCGTTTTGCGCGCGCCGCACCCGCGTCAAGGCGTCCCATGTCCCCGGACCGCCCGCAGTTCAACCGGTCCAGGCTTGCCTCTTCCCCGGTTGAGCCCCAGTCTGCCCGACACGGCAACGCCGCCAATTTGCCCTGCCGCCTGCTCAGAAATGCTTGGTTCCGGAGGGAAAACCCGGGCTGACGTTTTCCGAGCCGGCCCCTGAGACGAAAGGCATCGCTGATCACCATGGCCATGAGACACATCGCGAAATCCGTCCTCACGGTCGGCAAACGGCGGATCGGCTGGCCGGCCTCGGCGCTCTGGGCGCGGGCAATGGCGACCGGCATCCGCCCGCCCGCTTTCATCGGCGCCTATCCCGACCGCGAGACCGCCGTCGCCCATGTGCCCGCGGGCACGCCCAGTTCCTACGACGACGACGAGATTGCGCCGCTCAACTTCGCCTTGATGTGCGAAACCCAGATCTGGGACTACCCGGTGATCTTCTGGCTCGACCGGCTGGCGAAGCCCGGGATGACCGTGCTCGACGCGGGCGGCCATTTCGGCACCAAGTTCATCGCCTTTCGCGACCGGATCGCGCTCGACGACGTCACCTGGCGGGTCTACGACATGCCCGCGATCGTGCGCGCCGGGCTCAAATACCAGGCCGCGGGCCAGGTGCCGGAGGCGGTCGCGTTTACCGACGACCTCGCCGCCGCCGGGACGCCCGAGATCCTGCTGGCCTCTGGCCTCCTGCAATATCTCGATATCGGGTTCGACGCGCTCGTCGCGGCCCTGCCCGCACCGCCGCGCCACATCATCCTCAACAAGGTTGCCACGACCGAGGGACCGACGGTGGTGACGCTGGAAAAGATCGGCGCGGGCCGGGTGCCCTACCAGATCCGCAACCGCGAGGCCTTCGAACGGGGCCTGGCCGGGATGGGCTACGAGATCCGCGACAGCTGGCATATCCCGAGCCTTTCGCGCCGGATCGCGACCCATCCCGCGCTCGGCGCCAGCGTCAGCCGGGGCTATGTTCTGGAACGGACGGCCTGAACCCTAGCGGTCGACATCGCGCCAGGTAAGGGCGATCTCGCGGCCGCCGGTTCGTGCCGCGACCGCGCCTGAGAAATCCGGCGCCGGGTCGAAATGCACCAGCCGCCAGGCCTCGGCGGTATCCCCCGCGATCCGGTCGAGCCGCGCGGGCGCCCCGGGCGCGAGCGTGACGTCGAAACTGTCGAGCGGCATCGACAGCCCGAGCCCGCTGGTCTTGATCACCGCTTCCTTGCGGGTCCAGCAGCGGTAGAACCCGTCGCGCCAGGCCGCGCCGGACAGAGCGCTCAGGGTAGTGTATTCGGCGGGCGAAAAGTGATGCCGCGCGACCGCGTCCTCGATCTCGCGCTGGCGTTCGACATCGATCCCCACCGGCCCGTCGCGGCTGATCGCCAGCGCCGCGAGATCGCCGGAATGGCTGAGGTTGAAATGCGGCCCGCCCTCGATCGACGGCTTGCCGTTGGCCCCGTAGCGAAAAACGATGTCGCGCGGGTCGCGGCCGGTTTCGGCCCCGAGGATCTCGCGCAAGCGGCCCCGCCCGGCGACATGCCGGTCGCGGTGCACCGCACGCACGAAGCGGGCGGCGCGGGCCAGCTCGTCTTCGGCGCAATGGGCCCGCAACGCCGCCAGCCGCTCTTCGGGCGGATCCAGCGACCAGAGCCAGAGATCGACCCTATACAAAGCCCCCTCCCAACGTCATTTTCAAAGCGCGCAAGACGCAGGCGCCCGGGGGGGCAACAACCATGACACGGTGGATCGTCCTGACAGGGATCGGTGTGGTCGGGCTCGGGGTGGCGGGTCTCATCCTGTCGGTGGTCTTTCCCTGGAACGATCTCGCCTGGTCGCTGCGCGACAGGGTGGCCTGGCGGCTGCAGGCCGGCACACCTGACCTTGCCGATCTCAGGATTACCATGCCCGACGGCGTCTCGCTAGCGACCGATGTCTACCTGCCGAAGGGCGACGGCCCCGTGCCGACGGTGCTGATGCGCCTGCCCTATGGCAAACGCAGCTACGGCGAGGTGCGGTTCTGGGTCAAGGAGCTGCGCGCACGCGGCTTTGCCGTGGTCGCCCAGGACATGCGCGGGCGGCACGGCTCCGAAGGCGTGTTCACCCCCTGGGCCAACGAGGGCGCGGATGGTGCGGGCACGCTCGACTGGATCGTGGACCAGCCCTGGTCGAACGGCCGGGTCGGCACGCTTGGCTGTTCCGCGCTTGGGGAATCGCAGCTCATGCTTGCCGCCCGCGCCCATCCCGCGCACCGGGCCATGGTGCCGATCGGCGCGGGTGGCGCGATCGGCACGGCGGGCGGGCGCAACGCCTTTTTCGGGGCCTTCGAGGGCGGGATCCTCAACCTGGCGCCAGCGGCGGGCTGGTTCGGTACCGAGGGCGGCAAGACCCCGGAGGTCTCAGGCTTCCGTCCGCTCGTCCCCGGCCTGCTCGACCACCTGCCCGTGGTCGATGTGGTGCGCGAGATGCGCCCCGACCCGACCGATTACGACGCCTTTCTGCGGCACTTCGAAGACACCGACTATTGGCGCGAGCTGGGCTATGTGACCGGCGAGGAACCGTTCAACACCCCCGCCCTGTTCATCGACAGCTGGCACGATCCCAGCGTGAGCTCGACGCTGGCGCTCGCCGATACGCTGCGGGCGGCGGGCGCGCCGGTCAACACGATCATCGCGCCCGGCACCCATTGCGGCTATCTCGGGACAGAGACCGCGACGGTCGTCGGCGACCTCGCGGTCACGCCCAAGGCGCGGTTCGAATACGTCGAGACCATTGCCGCGTTCCTGCGCCACCATCTGGCAGACGGACCGGCGCCGGAGCTGCCCCCGCTCAGCTACTACGCGCTCGTCGCGGACGATTGGCGGCGGTCGGAGAGCTGGCCGCCGCCCGAAGCACAGGAGACCCGCCTGTACCTCAGCGGATCGGGCGCGCTGGAGGTGGACCCGGAGGCGATCGCGCCGGGCGAACGAAGCTTCGTGTCCGACCCCGCCGACCCGGTCCCCTCCATCGGCGGCGCGCTCTGTTGCACCGGCGACCCCGATGAACGCAGCGGGCCGGTCTACCAGAATGCAATCGAAGACCGCGACGACCTCCTGCTCTTCACTTCCGCCCCGCTCGACGCGCCCCTGACCATCGCCGGGCCGGTGCGGGCCGAGCTGCGGGTCTCGGTGAGCACGCCCGACACCGACCTGGCGCTCAGGCTTGTCGATGTCGACCCGTCGGGCAACGCGCTTTTGGTCCAGGAAGGGGCGCTGCGACTGCGCTACCGTGACGGATTCGACCGCCCGGCGCTCCTGCAACCGGGCGAGACCTACCCGGTCACGATTGCGTTGCGCGACATCGCCTACCGGTTCGAGGCGGGACACCGTTTGCGCCTGCATGTCGCCGGTACGAGCTTTCCCCGCCTCGAACGCAACCTCAACACCGGCGGCGCGAATTATGACGAGACCGAGATGCGCAGGGCCGAGATTACCCTGCGCTCCACCCCGGACGCCCCGTCGGCCGTGGTGCTGTTCGTCACCCCCGAATGATCCGGCCGATACCGAGGCAGGACGGCGTGCGGGCAGTGCCTGTCTGGAAGGCTTTGAAAACACATGGAAACGGGCTGTGTCCGTTTTGGAAACCCCGTTCCCTGCGGCGCCCCGTCGCCCGTGCCGCCCGTACCCTGCACCGGCCCCTGCACCGGCCCCTGCACCGGCCCCTGGACCGGGTCCCGGTGCCGTGTCGTCGCCAGCGACAGCCACGGCCAGCACCTGTCACGCCCGGCGCCCCGCGGGCGTCTCTGCGGATGCACCCCGGAGCCGTGGCACGGTCGTGTCACACCGCCGGAGACGGCCCCGCCCGGATTGGGCTGCGACATCGCGCCCCCTGTCACCAGAATGTCGTTTCCCGCTGAATGGCCGGATCCGCATCTTTTCCAAAGTCCGAACAATCCGCGGAAAGCCAAAGGATCGTGCGCATTTTCGCCACAAAGGCGCCCCCGCTGCGATCCCCAACATTTTGTGGCCGGTTTGTTGCCTCAACGCCGCCTGTATGAGCATTCATTCTCGGGCCCGACAGCACCCCCGCCCGCAACCCGCTCCGCATGTTCGATAGATACAAAAGACGATGAAAACCTTATATCTTCCGACGCGTTCCAATACAGTGCGGGGTCTGTGGTATCGCGTTTCGCTTGCAGGTCCGGGGAAAGGGCCCCGCCGCTCCGGCACGGCTCAGGCACGCAGCGCAGTTCGCCCCTGGGCGCGCATTTTCGCGGACCGGGGCCATTTGGGGTAGTCGATGCAGAACAAACACGTGGCGGACCGTTTTGCCGAACTCGCGTACGATCCGGATCTGGATCTTTTTTCCTGTTTCCTGAACGCGAAAGACATCGTGCCGGACAGTCCGGCGGTCACCGGCGACGGGCGCAGCTACACCTACGCCGAGATGGCCGAAGCGGCCGACCGGATCGCCTGGCACCTGATGGCCAAGGGCGTGAAACCCGGCGACACTGTCGCGCTGGTCACCGACAGGACGCCCGAGGCGATCCTTGCCATGGCCGGCATCCTGCGGGCAGGCGGCGCCTATGTGCCCCTCGATCCTGCCTACGATTCCAGGCAGCTCGATTATTACATCGAGGATTCGAAACCCGCAGCCATTCTCTGGGATGCCCCCTACGGCGACCTCGCCAGGACGCTGACGCCCAAGGGCACCGCCCGGCTCGCGATCGCGGATGTCCTGAAAAAGACGCCGCGCGCCAAACCCGCCTTTCCCGAGCGGGGCGGCGAAGACCCCTTCTACGTCATGTACACCTCGGGCTCGACCGGCAAGCCCAAGGGCGTGGTCCTGCCGCACCGGGCGATTGCGCGGCTGGGGTTCAACCAGCCGTTCCGGCCGCCGGTCGCAGGCGATATCTGCCTCGTCAACTCGACCATCTCCTGTGACGGCTCCACCTGGGAGATCTGGCCGCCGCTCCTGCAGGGCGCCACGCTTTCAGTGGTGACCCAGCCGAAACCCGCGCTCGACGTCATCGCCCGCCAGATCGTGGCGGACAAGGTCACCGTCGCGCTGTTCTACACCGGCATCGCCAACCTGATGATCGCGCACCACCTCGACGCGCTGACCGGTCTGCGCCAGATCCGCGCGGGCGGCGACGTGATGTCGGTCCCGCTCACCCGCCGCCTGCTCGACGCCGCCCCGGATATCGACCTCGTCAATGTCTACGGCCCGACGGAAAACTCCGTCTTCACGACGACCCACCTGGTGACCCGCGCAGATCTGGACGCGGGCGCGATCCCGATCGGCATCCCTTCGGCGCACGGCGAGTGTTTCGTGGTCGATGAGGACCACAGACCGCTCGGGCCCGGCGCGGTCGGCCAGCTCGTCGCCGCCGGCCACGGGGTGGCGCTGGGCTATTTCAACCAGCCCGAACGCACCGCCGAAGCCTTCATCCCGGATCCCCGCCCCGGGCATACAGGCCTGGTCTACCTGACCGGCGACCTCGCCCGCGCGCGCGAGGACGGCATCTACGAGTTTCACGGCCGCGCCGACCGCCAGGTCAAAATCGGCGGCCGCCGGATCGAGCTCGACGAGATCGAGCACAACCTCTGCGCCCTGCCGATGCTGGTCGATGCCGCCGTCGTTCTGGCGACCGCGAAGACCGGCGAGAAACGCATCGCCGCCTTCCTCAAACCCGCGGGCGAGATGCCGGACGACCCGGTGGCCTTTGCCCGCGACGTCATGGGCGCACTGGGCGAGAAGCTGCCCGAGGGCATGCTGCCGCGGGTGAACCGCGTGATCGCCGAGTTTCCGCTGATGTCGAACGGCAAGATCGACCGCAACGCGCTGGTCAAACGCCTCGAAGAGGAAAACGCGCCCGTCGCAGAAACCGCGGCAACAGCCGCCCCCCCCGAGACCCAGGTCACGGCGAAGGACATCCGGCGCATCGTCGCCCGGCTCTGGGACACAGCACTTGGCTGCGGTCCCGTCGCCGACGACATGACCTTCTTCGAAGCCGGCGGCGACTCGCTGCAGCTGGTCGACATCCACGCCGCGCTGATGAAAGAACTGGGCACCCGGTTCGACATCACCGTGCTCTTCGAAGTGCCCCGGCTGGGGCCGCTGTCGCAGAAGCTCGCCGAAATCGTCGCCACCGCCGCACCTGCCGCCCCCGAAGCGCCGGCCGATGAACCGGCCCCGGCGGCGACCGCCCCCGTCGATCTGCCCGAAGGCGCCATCGCCATCGTCGGCATGGCCGCGCGCCTGCCCGGCGCCGGTTCGCTCGCCGAATTCTGGGAGCATATCCGCAGCGGCACCAACCTGATCGGGCGCCTCGACCGGGAGACGCTGGAAGACAGTTTTCCGCCCGAAGCGCGGGCCGGGTCGAACTACATCCCTGTGCGCCCCGGCCTGCCCGATGCCGGAATGTTCGACGCCAAGTTCTTCTCGATGTACCCGCGCGAGGCGGCGGTCACCGACCCGCAGGCCCGGGTGCTGCTCGAACTGTGCTACGAGGCGCTCGAAGACAGCGGCCGCGACCCGTTCCATACCGAAGAGCCGGTGGGGGTGTTCGCCGGATCGTCGATCAACTCCTACCTCATTCACAACCTGCTCGGAGACCGGCGGCAGTCGGAAGACTTCACCTCGAACTACCAGACCGGGAAATTTGCCGGGTCGACCGGCAATCTCGGCGACTGCCTGGCGACGCGGGTCTCCTACAAGCTCGGGCTGAGCGGTCCGGCCTATACCGTGCAGACCGCCTGCTCGACCTCTCTGACCGCGATCGCGCAGGCCATGCTCAATCTGCGCGCGGGCCAGTGCGGCACCGCGCTTGCGGGCGGCGTTTCGATCACGTTCCCGCAGCGGCGCGGCTATGTGGCCCAGGACGGCGGTCTCTCCTCCGACGACGGCACCTGCCGGCCGTTCGACGCCGACGCCTCCGGCACCGTGTTCTCGCATGGCGCGGGCGTGGTGGTGCTGCGCCGGCTCGAAGACGCCGTGGCCGATGGTGACCACATCTATGCCGTGATCCGTGGCGCCGGGGTCAACAACGACGGCGCCGACAAGATCTCCTTCACCGCGCCCTCGGTGACCGGCCAATCCGCCGCGATCCGGCTCGCCCACAAGGATGCCGGGGTTGCGCCCGGGACGATTTCCTATGTCGAATGCCACGGCACCGCGACGCCCCTCGGCGATCCGATCGAGGTCAGCGGGCTGAGGCAGGCCTTTGGCGAAGGGCTTGCGCCCGAGAGCTGCGCGCTCGGCTCGGTCAAGGGGAACATCGGCCATATGGACGCGGCGGCGGGCGTGGTCAGCACGATCAAGACCACGCTGATGCTGAACGCGCGCGAACTGCCGCCGGTCGCCAATTTCCGCAGGCTCAACACGAATATCGACTTCACCGGCACGCCGTTCCGGGTCCCGTCGCGACTGGAGCCCTGGACCGCGCCCGGGCCGCTGAGGGCCGGTGTCAGCTCCTTCGGCGTCGGCGGCACCAATGTCCACCTGGTCCTCGAAGAAGCCCCGGCCCTGCCGCCCGCCGACCGGCCTGAAACCGTCCAGGTCCTGCCGCTCGCGGCACGCTCGCCCGAGGCGCTGGCCGAGATGCAGGCCCGGCTCGCCGATGCGCTCGAGGCCGACACCGCACCGCACCTTGCCGATGCCGCCTACACGCTGCAGACCGGCCGGGCCGCGTTCGAATACCGCCTGACGGTGGCCGGGACCGACCGCGCCGCTGTGAGCGCCGCATTGCGCGAGGCGCAAACGCCGCGCAAACCGGCGATGGCCGACGACCCCGGCGTCGCCTTCCTGTTCCCCGGCCAGGGCTCGCAATACCCCGGCATGGGCAGCGGCCTCTATGAAAGCGAGCCGGAGTTCGCCCGCTGGATCGACGCAGGCGCGGAAATCCTCGCGCCGATCCTCGACCTCGACCTCAGGACCCTGCTCTGCGCGGGCGATCCGGGCGACGAGGAGATGGCGCGGGCGCTGCGCGAGACGCGGTTGACCCAGCCCGCCCTGTTCCTCACCCAATACGCCAACGCCAGGCTCTGGATGGCGCGCGGGATCGCCCCCGTCGCGATGATCGGCCATTCGGTCGGCGAGTTTGCCGCCGCCACGCTCGCGGGCGTGATGGATTTCGAAACCGGCCTGCGTCTCATCGCCAAACGCGGTGAGCTCATGCAGGCGCAGCCCGGGGGCGCGATGCTCTCGGTCCGCGCCCCGATCGAGGCACTCGAACCGCATCTCGACGGCAGCGTCGATATCGCTGCCCGCAACGCGCCACGCCTCAACGTGCTCTCCGGTACGTTCGAGGCCATCGAGGCGATGGAAGCGCGGCTCAAGGCGGCCGACATCGCCTGCGGGCGGCTCCACACCTCGCACGCCTTCCATTCGGTGATGATGGACCCGGTGCAGGACGCGCTGGAAGAGGCGCTCGCCGGGACACGGCTGAACCCGGCCACCATTCCCTACGTGAGCAGTGTCACCGGCACCTGGATCACCGAAGCCGAGGCCACCGATCCGGCCTATTGGGCGCGCCAGGCCCGCGCGACGGTCAATTTCCAGGAGGCGGTGACCACGCTTACCGCCGAGACCCCGGCGGTCCTGCTCGAGGTCGGGGTCGGCGGGACGCTGTCCGCCTTCGCCCGCCAGACCCTGCCGCGCGAGGCCGACGTGGCCATCGTCCAGTCGCTGCCAGACCACACCCGCGCCGAGACCGACGATGTCGCGATGGCGAAAGCCTTCGGCCAGCTCTGGGCCGCCGGTGCGGAGGTCGACTGGGCAAAGCTCGGACCGCGCGGCAAGACCCGCGTGCCGCTGCCCACCTACCCGTTCCAGCGCAAGCTGCATTGGGTCGAGCCGCCGAAACCCGGCGGTGCCGAAACCGTACCGCAGATCGCTCAAGAGACGCCCGCCGCCCTCGCCGCGGCGGTGGCACAACCTATCCTTCAAGAGGACCTCCAGATGGCCGCAGCCCCCGTCGAGACGGTCGACCGCAAACCCCGGCTCGTGACCGAACTTCTTGCCCTGTTGAGCGATATCTCCGGCGAAGACCTCTCGCCCGACGATGCCGAGGCCTCGTTCCTCGATCTCGGCTTCGACTCGCTCTTCCTCGGGCAGGTCAGCCAGAAACTCGGGGCCGATTACGGCGTCGAACTGACCTTCCGCCAGCTGCTCGGGAGCTACCCGAGCGTCGCGGCCGTCGCCGCCCATCTCGACGAGACCATGCCGCC
>JAGRMP010000650.1 GCA_020441225.1 Maritimibacter sp.
CCGGGCTTCGTCGCGCGGCTGAGGGAGCGGCGGGCGGTCTCGGCGCTGGCCCTCGAGTTTGCCATCCTCACCGCCGCACGCGCCGGCGAGGTGTTCGGCGCGACATGGGGAGAAGTGGACCTAGCAGGCTGTTGAAGAACTACCCGAACGGACGGTTCCGGGCTCGGTCGCAAGAGCCTTGTCTGGACGGCGTTGTCGGTTGTGACCCGGCTGGACGGGTGGCAACAGCCGCCGCTTTGCGGCCGGGCGCGGTTATGGCGTTCCCGCGATGAGCTTGGGTAACCGGACCAGGTTGTATGCCGCGGCTGCGAAGGTGAAGGCCCATCCGACACGGTCGACGCCGCGGACCATTGGCCGTTCCAGTCCGGCGATGGTCTTGATCCAGCCGAAGCTCTCCTCGATGCGCTTGCGGACCCGTTGACTGGCAGCATAGCCGGCATGGCGTGTCGTCCGGCCGTCGATGGCCGAGCGGCCGTGACGCCGCGTGAGGTTCTGGGCGACGTGCGGGCGCACGTTCATGGACCGGAGCTCGTTCACGAAGTCGGCCGCGTCGTAACCGCGGTCTGCGCCGAGGGTGACCGAGCGTGGCCGGTCGGCATGGGCCTCGATCATGGCCAGCGCGGCGACGCGCTCGGCATGGCCCGACACACGGGTGACGCAGGCGTCGACCAGCAGGCCGGAGCGGTTCTCCATCAGCGCATGGCCGAGATAGGCGAGCCTGGCTTCCTGGCCGGGACCGCGCCGGTAGAGCTTCGCGTCCGGATCGGTCGTCGAGGCATGGGTCTCGTTGGAGCGCCGCTCGCCGCGGAAATCGGCCTCTGCATTGCGGCCGCCGGACGCCGGCGGATCATCAGGCCCTGCGCCGTCCTTTGGCTTGAAGCTCTTCATCGACGCCCAGGCCTCGATGAGTGTTCCGTCGACGCTGAAGTGCTCGCTGGACAGGAGCCGCTTCACTTGGCGCTGGGCGAGCAGTGCAGAGAGGAACCGGGCAGCGACGTCGCCCTCGAGCAGACGGTCGCGGTTCTTGGAGAAGGTGGAGTGGTCCCACACCGGATCGTCCACCCCGAGCCCGACGAACCAGCGGAACAGGAGGTCGAAGTCGAGCCGATCCATCAACTGGCGCTCGGAGCGGATCGAATAGAAGGCCTGCAGAAGCATCGCCCTCAGCAGCCGCTCCGGCGGGATCGAGGGCCGTCCCAGTCCGGAGTAGAGCGCCGAAAAGTCCGCCTGCAGGCTCGCCAGCGCCTCGTTGGCCAGCAGCCGGATCGCCCGCAACGGATGATCGGGACGGACCCGCACTTCCAGGTCCACGTAGCTGAACAGCGCCCCCGTCTTCTCGTCCGATCCCCGCACCGTCATGCCTCCCGCCCTGAGGAGATGAGTGAATCACGACGAGGAGGGACGGGCGAGCGACTTCTTCAACAGCCTGCTAGAGAACGCGCTCTGGACGATCCCCGGCAGGCGCATGAAGGCAGGCCGCACGCACCGGGTGCCGCTCTCCGGCCGGGCCATCGAGATCCTCGAGGAGGTGGCGAAGCTCAGAACGGACGAGAGCCCCGCCGCCTATGTCTTCCCCGGAGCCCGCCCGGGCCGCCCGCTTTCGAACATGGCGTTCAAGGCGCTATTCATCCGAATGGGCGTCGAGGGCGTCACCGCCCACGGCTTCCGCTCGTCCTTCCGGGACTGGGCCGGCGAGTGCACGGACTTCCCGCGCGAAGTCGCGGAGCAGGCCTTGGCGCATGTGGTGGGCGACGAGACCGAGCGGGCGTATCGTCGGGGGGATGCGCTGGAGAAGCGGCGGGAGTTGATGAAGGCCTGGACGGGCTACATTCTTGAATAGGGGTGCACATCCATGAACGCAGAGGACGGAGAAACTGAACTGAATAAACTGTTGGATGCGATATTTCATGCGGAGCCAACCACATCTGGGCTGAGTTCGATTAATTTACCGGACGCGAGTGATAACTTAAGAATAACTGCGGCTATTTCATTAGCTGAGGGGTTGTGGGGTGACAATCCCAATCTCAAAATGATAGCGCTTAATGTTATACAAAATAAACTGACACTTTCTGAGAGAATATATATCTACGATCTACTCCACAATAAACTAGACTGGAAAATTCTGAGGCGCAGGAGGCGAGGGATAAAGAAGACAAAGACAGATCTTCGTATCATTATTGAAGTCCAGAAGGAGCGTGATAAGGGCCTTACATTTACAGATTCGTTCGAATCTGCCGCCAAACGACTTAACATGTCAGTCGATGCATTGAAGAAGCGATACTATAGAGTTCCCGAGGCATTTCGTCTTTCAGACAGCATCCTAGAGTGTGAGGAAATCGCGGATTTTCCCTACTTCGAGAAGCTGCCCCGCTTGGCCGTGCGTTCGGCCGACGAAGATTAGCGATAGTCGGCTGTCAAGGGCAAATTTCGGGTCCGAATTGAGCCACTAGAGGAGCGCGGCGTGCCTGACCAGTGTCGGTGCATGTCTGTGCGTTTCTCGGGCCAAAAAAATGTCCTCAACACAGTTTTCTGCTGTTCCCCGGAGGGAAACAGCCCAGCCGATCGCGTTTTCGGTCGACTCGTCCTGTCGATACACCGGACTTTCTCGCTCGACCCTCTACAAACTGGCGCGGAACGGCCAGCTGCAGATGATCCGGGTGGCGGGGCGGACCCTGATCCGGCGTGCTGAACTCGACCGCCTGATCACCGAGGCTTCGACCTCGGTGTACGGGGAATAGGGCCGTGACCCGCTCACCGCATCTCGACCGTCGGTTCTTCCGCCGTGGCCGCGATGCCGACGAAGATGATCGGCTCCTTACGGAAGACGATCTCATCGCATGCTTCACTGGGCGGGCCGTTTCGCCGGAGGCATTCGTTGCCGCCGACCGCCGGCGTAAGGCGCGCGATCGGGCTTCTGCCTTCATTGCAGACCTGTTGGAGCAAAGCGGCGTTCCCGCCAAGGGGCCGACTCATGTCGCCGTCGGGGCCGTGACCGGGGTGGCGATAGACGCCCTCAGCTACCGCCCGACGCAAATCATCCCGGGGGTGGCGGCCCGTGAGCGCGCGCCAGTCGCCGCGGCGC
>JAGRMP010000651.1 GCA_020441225.1 Maritimibacter sp.
AGCGCCTCGTCCTGGTCGTGGGTGACGAAGACGGTGGTCAGCCTCAATTGCCGCTGCAGCTCGATCAGCTCGACCTGCATGTCCTTGCGCAGCTGTGCGTCGAGGTTCGACAGCGGCTCGTCGAACAGGAACACGTCGACATCGCGCACCAGCGCCCGGCCGATGGCGACCCGCTGGCGCTGGCCACCGGAGAGCGCGGCGGGCTTGCGCTTGAGCAGGGGTTCGATCTGTAGCACCTCGGCGGCACGCGCCACCCGCTGCTTGATCTCCTCCCTGGGCATCCGCGCGTTCTTGAGCCCGAAAGTCAGGTTCCCCTCCACGGTCATCTGCGGATAAAGCGCGTAGGACTGGAACACCATCCCGATACCGCGATCCGCCGGCTCGGCCCAGGTGACGTTCTGACCGTTGATGTGGATCGCACCCTCGGTCGGCTCCAGCAGGCCCGCGATGCAGTTGAGCAGCGTGGACTTGCCGCAACCGGAACTGCCCAACAACACCAGGAACTCGCCCTGTCCGATGTCGAGGTTGAGATCGCGCAGGACCGACACCGCGCCGAAGTCGAGCTTGAGGTTCTGGATCGAAACGCTTGGCTGCATGACGTTATCCTTTCACGGCGCCGGCTGCGATGCCGCGCACGAAGAGCTTGCCAGAGAGAAAGTAGATGGTGAGCGGGACCACGCCCGACAGCAGCGTTGCCGCCATGTTGACGTTGTATTCCTTCACCCCGGTGACCGAGTTGACGATGTTGTTCAACTGGACGGTCATCGGGTAGTTTTCGGGCCGGGTGAAGATGACCCCGAACAGGAAGTCGTTCCAGATCGCGGTCGTCTGCAGGATCACGGCCACCACGAAGATCGGCACCGCCATCGGCAGCATGATCTTGAGGTAGATCGTCCAGAACCGGGCGCCATCGACGCGGGCGGCCTTGAACAGCTCTTCCGGCACCGAGGAAAAGTAGTTGCGGAACAGGAGCGTGAGGATCGGCATGCCGAAGATGGTATGCACGAGCACCAGCCCGCCGAGGTCGCCGTACAGGCCGATCTCGCGCAGCAGCACGACAATCGGGTAGATCATCACCTGGTAGGGAATGAAGGCGCCGATGATGAGGATGGTGAAAAAGACGTTCGCCCCCCGGAACCGCCACATCGACAACGCGTAGCCATTGACCGAAGCGACGGCGATGGAGAAGAAGACCGACGGCACGGTGATCTTCACCGAATTCCAGAACCCGCGCGACAGGCCGTCGCAGTTCAGCCCGGTGCAGACGGTGGACCAGGCCTTCGCCCAGGGCTCGAAGGTGATCTCCAGCGGCGGGGCAAAGATATTGCCCGCCCGGATCTCGGTCAGACCTTTGAGCGAGGTCATCAGCATCACGTAGAACGGCAGCAGGTAATAGACGGCCAGAACGATCAGCACGCCGTAGATGATGATGTTCCTTTGGCTGAACACCCGGCGGGGCTTCGGGCCGGAGGCATGCGCCGGGCTGGGGCGCTGCATGTTGGTGGTCGCGTCAGCCATGTTTCTTGCCTCCGAATTCCAGGTA
>JAGRMP010000104.1:0-747 GCA_020441225.1 Maritimibacter sp.
ACAACATCAACGACACCGACGCCGCGTTTGAGTTGGTGGCCGAGTTCGATCCCGCCGACGGCCCCGCGGTGGCGATCATCAAGCACGCCAACCCCTCGGGCGTGGCCCGCGGCGCGACCCTGCTCGACGCTTACCAGAAGGCGTTCGACTGCGACCGCACCAGCGCCTTCGGCGGTATCGTCGCGCTGAACCAGCCGCTCGACGTCGCGACCGCCGAAGCCATCACCGAGATCTTTACCGAGGTGGTGATCGCCCCCAGCGCGTCGGAAGAGGCCATGGCGGTCTTCGCCAAGAAAAAGAACCTGCGCCTGCTCACCACCGAGGGTCTGCCCGACAATCGCGCGGGCGGCATGGTCGCGCGGCAGGTCTCCGGTGGGTATTTGTTCCAGAACAAGGACAATGGCTTCATCGGCCGGGACGACCTCAAGGTGGTGACCAAGCGCGCGCCGACCGAAGCGCAGCTCGATGACCTCCTGTTCGCCTGGAAAGTGGCCAAGCACGTCAAGTCCAACGCCATCGTCTATGTACGGGACCTCGCCACCGTGGGTGTCGGCGCCGGGCAGATGAGCCGGCTCGATTCGGCCAATATCGCCGCGGTGAAGGCCGGCCGCATGGCCGAGGTTCTGGGCCTCGCCGAGAGCCCCGCGGTGGGTTCCGCGGTGGCGTCGGACGCCTTCTTCCCCTTCCCCGACGGGCTGATGGAAGCCGCGGCAGCGGGTGCGTCCTGCGTGATCCAGCCCGGCGGCT
>JAGRMP010000104.1:756-1487 GCA_020441225.1 Maritimibacter sp.
CGACGACGAGGTGATCGCGGCCGCCGACGACGCCGGGCTCGCCATGGTCTTTACCGGCATGCGCCACTTCCGGCACTGAGCTGATCCGATGCGCGCCCTCTGGATCACCGCCCTCCTGACCCTGGTCGCCGACCAGCTCAGCAAGGCTTGGGTGGTTCAGGGGCTCGACCTCAAGACGCTTGGCCAGATCGCGGTGCTTCCCGGCTTTGTCGAGTTTCGCATGGCCTGGAACCGGGGGGTCAATTTCGGCCTCGGCGCCTCGGGCTCCGACCTCATGCGCTGGGGGCTCGTGGCACTCGCGGTGGCGATCTCGGTCTGGGTGATCTGGTGGGTCCGCCATGAGCGGCTGGGGACCCGCGCGCAGGTTTTCGCCGGGCTGCTGGTGGGCGGTGCGCTCGGCAATGTCATCGACCGGCTGCTCTATGGGGCGGTCGCCGATTTTCTCAACGTCAGCTGTTGCGGCATCGCCAACCCCTGGTCGTTCAACATCGCCGATATCGCGGTCTTTGCCGGGGCCATCGGGCTGGCGCTGTTCACCGGTCCATCGCAGCGGCAGAACACCCCGTGACGCGCCGGGGTCAATGCGCTAAGAAGGGCCGAACTTGGGTTAGGGAGACATCCATGCGGGGGATGTTTGCAAAGCGATTCGCGGGGCTCACCGCATTGGTGGTGCTTGCCGCCTGCAGCGGCGATCCCAAGCTGATGAATATCAGGACCGAAACGCCCGACGA
>JAGRMP010000104.1:1642-6588 GCA_020441225.1 Maritimibacter sp.
GCCGGCGAACAGGTCCTGCTCGCCCATGCCACCCGCTACGGCGTGCCCGCCGACATCCGCGACACGCTGGCTGCGGAAGACCTCGAATGGCGCCGTGACAACAATGGCCGGCTCTTGGAGCGGCTGTTTAACGTCAACGTCTATTATTCGAGCTACAAGCCGATGTCGCTCGACCAGCATCTCGAGCTCGAGCGCCTGCGCCGCATGGGGGTCTGGACCCCCTCCGCGCCGCCCGATCCGGAAATCCCGTTCGAGTAACCCGCGCCGCTCAACCGCGCTCCGCTTCCGACACCCCACATCACATCCGCGCGCGCGATGGTTGCGCGCGGCGCCGCATCGTCTAGCTTGTTCGAAAATCGAGGAGGTTTCGATGCGGGCCAAACTTACGTCTCTCGCGCTGGTTGCGGGTCTGGGGGCTTCGGTCGGTTTGTCGCCCGTCTCCGCCCAGGCGGCCGGCGATGTTACCGATTTCAAGCTCGACAACGGCATGGAGGTCGTCGTCATCGAAGACCACCGCGCGCCGGTGGTCATGCACATGGTCTGGTACCGGATCGGTGCCGCCGACGAACCGCCCGGCAAATCCGGCATCGCCCATTTCCTCGAGCACCTGATGTTCAAGGGCACCGACGACATGGGGCCGGGCGAGCTGAGCCGGGTGGTCGAGGCCAATGGCGGCTCCGACAACGCCTATACCTCGCAGGATTACACCGCCTATTTCCAGCGCGTCGCCGCCGACCGGCTCGGGCTGATGATGGAGATGGAAGCCGACCGGATGCGCGATCTGGTGCTCTCGCCCGAGGACGTGGCGACCGAGCGCGACGTGATCCTCGAAGAGCGCGCAACCCGCACCGACAGCGAACCGGGCGCCCTGTTCGGCGAGGCGATGCGCGCGGCGCTGTTCCGCAACAGCCCCTACGGCATCCCGGTGATCGGCTGGCGCGCCGAGATGGAAGGGCTGACCCGTGAGGACGCGCTCGCCTTCTACCAGCGCTACTACGCCCCCAACAACGCGATCCTGATCGTCGCGGGCGACGTGACCCCCGACAGCGTCCGCGACCTGGCCGAGACGTATTACGGACCCGTGGTGCCCACCGACGAGCTCGCGCCCCGGATGCGGCCGCAGGAACCGCCCGTGCGCGCCGCGCAACGGCTGGTGATGGAGGACGCGCGCGTGGCCCAGCCCTCGCTTTCGCGTCTCTATCTCGCCCCGGCGCGCAAATCCGGTGCCCAGGAAGATGCCGCGGCACTGGTCGTGCTCGCCGAGCTGCTCGGCGGTTCCAGCGCCACTTCGGTGCTCGGCCAGGCGCTGGAATTCGACACCAACACCGCGGTCTACACCAATGCCGGCTACGCGTCTGTTGCGCTCGACGACAGCATCTTTTCGCTGGCCGTGGTGCCCGCCGAGGGGGTGAGCCTCGACGCGGCCGAAGCGGCGCTCGATGAACAGCTCGCACAGTTCATGGCAGACGGGCCCGACCCGGCGGCCTTCGAACGGATCAAGATGCAGATCCGCGCCCGCGAAATCTATGCGCTCGACGATGTCGGCGATCTCGCCGAGCGCTACGGCGATGCGCTCACATCGGGTCTCACGCTCGACGACGTCAAATCCTGGCCCGATGTGTTGCAGGCGGTCACGCCCGAGGACGTGATGCGGGTCGCTGGCGCGGTGCTCGACATGCGCGCCTCGGTCACCGGCTGGCTGATGCCCGAAGCCGCGCCCGCCACCGGCGCGGAAACCACGGAGGAAGGCCTGTGAATCGGATCGTGACCCTTGTCTTTCTGCTCTTCGTCGCGCTGCCCGCGCGGGCCGAGATCGATATCCAGACCGTGACCTCGCCCGGCGGGCTCGACGCCTGGCTGGTCGAAGAGCATTCGATCCCCTTCGTCGCCCTCGAGCTGCGCTTTCGCGGCGGCACATCGCTCGATCTGCCGGGCAAGCGCGGCGCGGTGAACCTGATGACCGGGCTCCTCGAAGAGGGCGCGGCAGAAATGGACTCGCGCGCTTTCGCCGCGGCGCGCGAAGAGCTTGCCGCGCGGATCCGATTCGATTCGAACGACGACATGGTGTCGGTCTCCGCCGAAGTGCTCACCGAAAACCGCAACGCGGCGATGGCGCTCCTGCGCGCCGCGCTGGTGGAACCGCGTTTCGACCAGGATGCCGTCGAACGGGTCCGCGCCCAGGTGCTTGCCAACCTGCGCAACCGTGAAAAAGACCCCAATGCGCTGGCGGCGGACGTGTTCAGCCCGATCGCATATGGCGACCACCCCTACGGAAGTTACCAGGGCGGGACGATCGACAGCGTCACCGCGCTGACCCGAGACGACATTGTCACCGCCTTCGAGAACGCGATCGCGCGCGACCGGGTCTATATTTCGGCGGTGGGTGACATCACGCCGGAAGAACTCGGCGCGTTGCTCGACGATCTTTTGGGCGATCTGCCCGAGACCGGCGCGCCGATGCCGCCGGACGTGGCCTTCCAGGCGAATGGCGGTCTCACGGTCCTGCCGTTCCCGTCGCCGCAGTCGACCGCGCATTTCGGCCATGCCGGGATCGGGATCGACAGCCCCGATTTCTTTGCTGCCTATGTGGTCAACACGATCTTCGGCGGTGCGGGCTATCACAGCCGGCTCACCGAAGAGGTGCGCGAAAAGCGCGGGCTGACCTACGGGATCCAGACCTACCTGATCGACTACGATCATGCCGAGGCGCTGATCGGTGTCGTCGCTACCGTCAACGAGCGGATGGCCGAGACCGTCCGGGTGGTGCGCGACGAATGGGCAAGGATCGCGTCCGAGGGCGTCACCGCGGATGAGCTCGATGCCGCCAAGACCTATCTCACCGGGGCCTACCCGCTCCGCTTCGACGGCAACGCGCCGATTGCGCGCATACTCGTCGGCATGCAGCTCGACGGCCGCAGCCCGGACTACGTCAAGACCCGCAATGCGCAGATCGAAGCGGTCACCCTGGAAGAGGCCAACCGCGTGGCGGCAGACCTTTACCGCCCGGAAAACCTGATGTTTGCGATCGTGGGTGAACCGGACGGGTTGGACAGCACCAACTGAGCCGGCGAGATGACGGTTCGTCGGCCCGCCCAAGGCGTTGAAATACGGATCGCTCGGACCGGTTTCCCGGCCGGTTTTCGGCCCGCAGCGACGCCCGCTACGGGGAATGTGCGGGCCAAATTTCCATCCCACGGGAAACGTGCGGTTTTCCGCCAAGGGGGGCTTTCACAATCCTGCCGTCTTACGTTAAGGTTCGCCCCAGTATCGAATGGACGACCCAGCCCGCGGATGACCGCAGAGATGTGTCTGGTGCAAGGGTTGCAGGCAGGAAGAGCTGGAGGCTTCAAGGGATGATCGCAAAAGCTGCGTACATGATCGGTATCGTCGCGCTCGGCTTCGCCAGCGGCGGAGCGGTGGCCCAGGAGAGTACCAATCGTGTCGCTGCGAACACGGACTGGAGCGTGTTCGTCGAGGAAAACCCGAAAGAGTGCTGGAGCGTGTCGAAGCCCAAATCGACCGTGAACACACGCAACGGCGAGGTCGCCAACAACGTGACACGCGGCGAGATCCTGCTGTTCGTGAGCTTCCGGCCGGGCGGCGGTGGGGCTGGCGAAGTGGCCTTTACCGGCGGTTATCCCTTCGCCGGGGACAGCACGGTGTCGGTCACCGTGGGCGGCTCGGAATTCCAGCTTTTCGTCGATGGCGAATGGGCCTGGACCCGCAGCGCCGAGGACGACGCGGCGATCATCGACGCGATGAAGAAGGGGGCGGACGCCGTCGTGGTCGGCATGTCGTCGCGCGGCACCCGGACCGAGGACACCTTCTCGCTGCTCGGCTTCACCGCCGCGGTCGAGGATGCGGGCCAGCGCTGCCAGTAGGCGCGCCCATACGACGTGGAGAATGCTTGCGCCCCGGTCCCTCCGGGGCGTTTCGTTTTGCATCCCCGTTCGGAGGCCCTATATCAGCGCCAGACCCGAGGACATGACATGACCGAGCCCACCGAACCGACAGCCCCGATCACGCAGGATGTGCTGACCGTTGCGCGCAAGGATGCGCCCGAGGGGGCGGGCAAGCTCAACCTGGTCGGGCTCACCCGCGACCAGCTGCGCGACGTGCTGATCGCCGCCGGCACGCCCGAGAAACAGGCGAAGATGCGGGTCGGGCAGATCTGGCAGTGGATCTACCAGAAGGGCGTGCGCGATTTCGGCGAGATGACGAACCTCGCGAAAGACTACCGCGCCAAGCTCGACGAGGCCTTCGAAATCCGGGTGCCCGAGCTTGTCACCCGGCAACTCAGCGACGACGGCACGCGGAAATACCTGGTGCGGATCGCCGGGGGTCATGAGGTCGAGATCGTCTACATCCCCGAAACCGACCGGGGCACGCTCTGCGTCTCGTCCCAGGTCGGCTGCACGCTCACCTGCAGCTTCTGCCACACCGGCACCCAGAAACTGGTGCGCAACCTCACCGCCGGTGAGATCGTCGGCCAGATCATGCTGGCGCGCGACGATCTCGACGACTGGACCCGCGCGGGCGAGGGCATGGGCGAGCGGCCGCGGCTTGTGTCGAACATCGTGCTCATGGGCATGGGCGAGCCGCTCTACAATTTCGACGCCGTGCGCGACGCGATGAAGATCGCGATGGACGGCGAAGGGATATCTCTGAGCCGCCGCCGCATCACGCTGTCGACGTCCGGCGTGGTGCCCGAGATCGCGCGGGCGGGCGAAGAGATCGGCTGCATGTTGGCGATCTCGTTCCATGCGACGACGAACGAGACCCGCGACAAGCTGGTGCCGATCAACAAGCGGTGGAACATCGAGGAGCTGCTCGACGCGCTCAAGGCCTATCCCAAGCTGTCCAATTCCGAGCGGATCACGTTTGAATACGTGATGCTCGACGGGGTGAACGACAGTGACGACGACGCGCGGCGGCTGGTGAAGCTG
>JAGRMP010000652.1 GCA_020441225.1 Maritimibacter sp.
AGCCCGGTCCGCCCCGGCGATTACCTCGAATTCTTCGCCGAAATCGACCTCATCGGTGCGCTCTCCGCCTGCCCAGGCGGCGATTGCTCCGCCGGGCACTCCTCCGACGAAGCCGCCTGCTACCCGCTCAGGGTCGAGATCTTCGCGCCCGCACCCGGCACGCTCGACGGCTGGCACAGCCCCGCCGCCAACCGCTACGACCGCAGCCACGGCGTTGCGCCCGCCGCACGCGCAGGCTAGCGTCGCCGCATCCAGCGGGAGGACATACCATGTTGCGGTCGGCCGGTGCCCGGTTCTTCATCGTCGCCATCCTGGCGCTGCTCATGGCCATCCCGGTGCAGATGGTCTCCTCGATCGTCGATGCACGCCGCGACTATTCGCGCGAGACCCTGCGCGACGTCGGCCAGGAGTGGGGCGGCGAACAGGTGCTCGCAGGCCCCGAACTGGTCATCCCGGTGCGCCGCGAAGTGACCGAGACCCGCACCCGCGAAGTGATCGACCCAACCACCGGCCGCGTCGAGGTCCACCCCGAAAGCGGCCAGCCGATCCTCGAAAGCTACGAGACGACCCGGGTCGAGGACCGCGCGCCGCTGGTGCTGCTGCCCGGCCGGTTCGACGCCACCCTCACCACCGCGACCGAGCTGCGCTACCGGGGGATCTTCGAAGTGCCGGTCTACACCGCCCAGGTGGCGCTCGGCTTCGACTTTCCCACCGAGGCGGCCGAGGCCGCGCTCGAAGAGGGCGAGGAAGCGGTCTGGGACCAGGCCCGGCTCGAAATGTTTCTCTCCGGCAACCGGGCGCTCCGGGGCGCGGCCGCGCTCACGGTCGACGGCGCCGAGGTCGCGCTCGAACCGCTGTCGGGCCGCAGCGGCATCGTCGCTTCGGTGGGCGACATCCGCACCGCCGAAACCCTCAGCCTCAGCCTCGGGCTCAACGGCGCCGAACGGCTGATGATCGCGCCGGTCGGGCGCACCAGCCAGGTCACGATCGCGGGCGACTGGCCCGATCCCGCCTTCACCGGCGCCTTCCTGCCCGACGACCGCAGCGTCGGCCCGGACGGCTACGAGGCGCACTGGACCATCCCCCATCTCGCCCGCGCCGTGCCGCAGGTGGCGCGCGCGAGCGTGATCGGCGAGACCGGCGAAGCCATCGCCTTCGGCCTGCGCTTCTACCAGCCCAACGATTTCTACCAGAAGGCCTGGCGCGCGGCGCGCTACGGACTGCTCACCATCGCGCTCACCTTCCTCACGGTGCTGCTGATCGAGGGCCAGCGCGCGCGGCCCGTGCACCCGGTGCAATACATCCTCATCGGCCTCGCCCAGGCGATCTTCGTGCTGCTGATGGTCGCCTATGCCGAGCATATCGGCTTCGGCCCGGCCTACCTGCTGGCGGCGGGGGCGACGGTGGCGCTGCTGGTGATGTTCGGCTGGATCGGGCTCAAGCTCGGACGGCGCACGCTGGTGCTCGGCGTGCTGCTCGCGGTGCTCTACGCGGTGCTCTGGCTGATCCTCGAATCCACCGATTACGCCCTGCTCGCAGGCGCGACGCTCGCCTTCCTCGCCCTCATGGCGACGATGATCGCCACCCGCAACGAGGAATGGTATGCCGCTCCGGGCACCCCCGGCCCGCTCGCGCGCCGCAAAGCGGCGCCGCCTCCGGCGGCCGCACCTCCGGACGATGCGCAACCCTGACCAGGGGCGCCGGCGGGGCGCAGCCCCGCCCCCCGCCCGCCGCAGGCG
>JAGRMP010000105.1:0-332 GCA_020441225.1 Maritimibacter sp.
GAAGTGCCATGGGATATACCTGTAAGAAGGAGGGAGGGTGTGCGACCCGCACCGGCGCTGCGGTGCGGGTCGGCTGCTCGATCAGGCCGCTTGGGCGACTTCGGTTTCGTTTTCGGGCGTCTCGGTCCCGGAGGTTTGCATCATCGGCGGGCACCAGGCCGCGACCGCCGCCCGCTGCGCCTCCGTCAAGGTGGCGAAGGGCTCCGCGAAGAGCTTGTCGCAGAATTCGACGACTTGCCGCTTTGTCGACGAGGCCAGGGTCACCGCCTCCTGCGCGAGCCCCAGCTCCTCGCCGAGGATCTTCAGGAGCCACGCCTTCTTGAAGCGGTTGA
>JAGRMP010000105.1:396-658 GCA_020441225.1 Maritimibacter sp.
TCATGCATCAGGCTGTCGCGCTGCCGGTCCCGTTTGAGGCAGGCCTGGGTGGTCGCTGCCGTGGCATAGGCCACGAGCCTGGCCTTCTCGCCGGCGTCGAGCGCCCGGAACAAGACGAACTGGTCGGCGGGGGATTTCGCGTCATCCGCCCAGGAGAGATCGAGCGCGTCATGGGCCGCGGCCACCTGTTCGAGCGAGGTGCCGTCGATCTCGTCCATCTTCGCGTGGCTGCGATATTCCTGGCGCGCATCGACCTTGATCG
>JAGRMP010000105.1:728-1646 GCA_020441225.1 Maritimibacter sp.
CCTCCGGGTGCATGGCCATGGCCGCACCAAGCGCCATCGCCCGCTCGGTCTTCAGGTCCTCGGTCAGCGAGGCGGGATAGGTGATCGCGTCGTTGTCCGCGGAGCTCGGGTCCTTTGATGTGCCGGACGCCTTGCCCGCGTTTTCGACCCTGTCTTCGGGACGCACCATCCCGATATGCAGGGAGATCTTGCCCTGCGCCCAGGTGGCGATCACGCCGGAGCGTGCCAGATCCTCGGCGCTGTAAGCCTCCTGCAGGTCCCGTGCCTCAGCCTCCAGCGCGTCCACGCGTTCGTAGAGTTCATTGTACGCCTCGTCCTCGAGTTCCTCGTTCTCCATTTCGCGCTCGAGTTTCTCAAGCTCGGCGGTGATCTCGTCGACGCGCTTTTGGCCCTTCTCATCGGGCTCGACCGGACCCGGATAGACCCGGCCGTAATCCGCCATGGAGGCATAGTCGTACTGGATCACTGCATCGGCCCAGGCAAAGCCGATCTCGGCGCGGGCCTCTTCGGCAGCGGCGGCGAGTTTCTCGATGAGGATCGTCTCGACCAGCGCGGAATTCTCGAGCACGGAATGCTCGTCCAGGAGATCGGCCGCGATGGCACCGCCCCGCGCCTCGTAGTCCTTCCGCACGAAGGCGCCGATATCGTCGCTGACCTGAACGCCGCGGGACTTCAGCGCATTGCGGACGATATAGGCCTGCAGGTAGCTGTCCTCCTTGGTGAGCGCCTCGAAGACCTCGCGCTGCACCTCCTGGCTCGGATGGTCCGCGAAGGCCTTCATCACATCGAGGGTGATCGATTTGGCCCGCGCCGCGGCGCGGATGTCGGGATGGATGAGCCCGTAGCGCAGCCGGCCTTTCACGGCAGCCACCGTGGTGCCGAAGGTTTTCGCGATCGTCTCGGGCGTCTGGCCGTCGA
>JAGRMP010000106.1 GCA_020441225.1 Maritimibacter sp.
CGCCGACCGGGTCTCGCGGCAGGCGCACCGACGTCCGTATTCCATCTGATCCGCCAGGTCGCTTCACCGATCTGAGGGCATCATGGAGGCGTAGCCAATCGGGCCGGTCGAACACGACCGGCTCAACCGGATGGACCGCAATCCGATTTCTCGAAAAAAGTGGCCGTCGGATTTTTGGGCTTTCCGGGATCGACCTATTTCCCCGGAGCAATGAAGTATGATGAGCCCCTTGATCGAACAGCCCTCGCCGAATTTTTCGGTGTGAAGGCGCGTGGCCTGCCCCGCGTTCTCAAGGCGTATGGCATTCGCCTCGTCGCCGGGCAGTCGCGGTGGCCGATCGTTCTCAAGGCCCTCGGCTTCGCAGAGCAGAGCAACCCGGAACGGACCGAAGAGCTCATGAAGCCGCTGTTGACCGCGGCAGGCGTGGCGACCCGCATCGGCGTGACCGACAGCTCGACGGTTTACAAATGGGCGAAAGGCAGGGGGCCCGAGCACCTCGGCCCATTCCCGGCCTCGATTGACCTATCGGCAGGGGCCAAGGACGCGCGCGCGACGCGCTGGCGGAAGGCCGAAATCGACGCCTGGATCAACCAGCAGCCCCAGCCGAAATACGACCGGACTGCGCCTGTCTTCGGCGCCCTCCCGGGGCGGAAATGAGGGCCGGACCGATGATCTGCACCCCCCTCGGACATCGATTTTGCGCCCAGACGGCGCGGACCACGGGCAAGCGGCTCGGACACGAACACCCGGCGCTTTTCGCCGGCGGCAACGCAGATGGCGTGTGTGTCCGGAGCGCGTTTAGGCGGCTGAACGCGCGTCCAGACGGCCCACGCAAAGAACCCAGAAAGACAGACAGGCATCTTATCGAAAGGAGAATTACATGCTCGATCTGACCTCCAAACCCTCAACCTCAACGGCGGCGCTGACCGCGGCAAAGGCCGTCAAAATGCCGAAGGGCCCGACACTCGCGGACCTGCGCGCGCACGTCGCCCAGCGGAAGGATCTCGCGACCTCGACGCGCGAGAAATGGCTCCGTGTGATCGACCGCGTCGGCCGGATCATGAACAGGCCCCTCGACCAGATCGAGGCATCTCTCGACCTCGTCGAGACCCGGTTCCCGCAGGACTGGACGGATGCGGCCGAATGGCCGACGGCCCGGGCCTACCGGAGTTTTCGCGGGCCGCTCCAGGGCGCGCTCCGCGAGTTTCTCGGCGTCCACGCGCTCCGAGCGGAACTCGCCGCCCGTGAGGACGATTGGGCGGCACTCATCGCTGCCGTCGAACCGCTGACCAAGGGCAAGCTCGGAGACCCGGATGACAAGCCTCGTTGGCATCCAATGAAATTGGTCGGTCTCAAGACCCTCGCCCGCGAGGCGCGCTTCCTCGGTATCCAGCCCGGGCAGCTGAACGTCGAGTCCGGCAACCGGATCGCGAGCGCTGTCTCGGGGAACCTCCGGAGGGCGGTGATCCGCGCGCTGCGCCGGCTCGATGAGCTCTTTGGTTTCGCCGAACTCCGAAACCTGCTCCCAGCTGAACAGATCCGCTTCACGCCGGACAAATTGGTTCCAGCGCTGGCTCCCTTGCCGGACAGCTGGGAAGCCCGGATCGCCGAGTGGGTCACGGCTGTCACTGTCACCGGCTGGGACCCGGTTGCGAAGGCCTACAAGAAGAACCATCGCAAACATGCGTTGGTTCTCGCCGCCGCGCTCCGGACCTCCGCGCGCATCGGGTTGGAACTCGGTCTCGTTGATACGGACGGGGAGCTTCGCGTGCTGCTCAGTGACGATGACGCGATGGTCCGGATTGCCGGCGAGATGTTCGCCCGGAAGGACCGATCGCGAAAGGATGGCCGTCTCAAGCCGCGCGTGTCCCGCAAATACATCAAGGGGCTGAACCAGGTCCGGGCGCACCTCGGCATCGACACGACGACGATCAGGGCGGTGCTCAGCAACAACGAAGATGCCGAGCAGGGTCGCACGGACGACAAGCAGATGACCCCGGAGAACCGGAAGTTCTGCGAGGACCTCCTCGAAAAGCCCCTCCTGCGCCGTCGTTTCTTTGGGGCGCACCGCACCCTGCAAGCCGAGGCCAACCGGCTCATCGATCTCGCGACGACCGAGCGGCGGACCCTCGTGGGCGACGAGCTTGCGCATGTGCGGATGCTGGGCACGGCAGCCTGCTTCGCCGCGATCGAAATTGGCGGCGCGCCGATCCGGTCCAAGAACGCGTTGGAGCTCACCTGCGTTGGCGAGGATGCGATGATCCGGATCCCGAAGAAAGGCAAGAAGCCGATCGCGGTCTTCATCCCCGGTGGCAAGGTCAAGAACGGGAAATCCATCGAGTTCCGGATCAAGGCCGGCAAGCACGGCTTCTACGATGTCATCCGGTGGTACGCGACCGACATCCGGCCGCTCTTCCCCCATGCGAAGACCAGCCCTTTCCTGTTCCCGTCGCTCAAGCATCCGACCGGACGTCTCAGCGGCGGGCACTTCCGCGACACCTTCAAATCGCTCATGGCCAAGGTGGTCGGCTTGCCGATGCGACCGCATCAGATGCGGCATGGGCAGACCTCGCTGTTGCTCAACAAGCACCCGGACATGATCGAGGTGATCGCGCTGCGGATCGGCGACCACGTCGCAACGCTTCGCCAATTCTACGGCTGGCTCAGCTCGCTTCGGCTCGTCGAGCGGGGGCAGGACCTTCTGAATGGACTGATCGATGACTAAGCACAACTACGACACCCGGACCCGCGAGGAGATCCTCGCGGGCGACCGGTTCCAATCCTTCACCGGCAACCCCGGGCTCGAACACGTCGGCCTGCGCGAGCTGCGCACGCTCGACCGCTTCCTCGAGTTCGCGAGCCTGCGGGGCATCGGCACGCCGTCGGTGGACGACTTCCTGGCGTTCGTCGAGGCCGGCACGTCGACCCGTCCGCTCGACGATCTCAGGACAGCCTTCGACCGGTTGTTGCCGGACGGGGCAGGGGTTTGCGACACCGTGCGCGACGCGATCCGGCTCAAGCGGCCGCGGTCGCGGCGTTGCGACAGACGCAGCCGCGCGCAGATCCTCGAGGAGCCGGGGATGGAGCCCTATGCGGAGCTGCCGGGAATCGAGGATGTCGCGATCGAGGATCTCCGGGTCATCTCTGCCTTTCTGTCTTTCGCGTCGGCCAGGAATGTCGCGGTGCCGACGACCGAGGACTTCCTGACCTTTGTCGAGGATGTCACCTCGAGCCGTCGTCTGCGCAGCCTGAAGGCCGCGCTCACCGCCATCCTGCCGCAGCACCCGGTGCACCTTCCCCTCGATGAGGCGATTGCGGAGAAATCGCCGGCACGTCCTTCGCGCGCAGGCGCGAAGCCGCGCCCGGTGGCCAAGCGCCGCGTTGCGCAGGAGGCGTTGCCGGAAGAATGGCGGACGCTGCTGGTGAACATGCGCTTCGGGGTGATGCCGTCCCTGGACCAGCGCGTTCCGGCGCCGAGCGTGATCGCAAACATGGAGGACGTGCTTCGCGAATATGCGGCCGTGCAGGTCGCGGCCGGCGAGGAGATCGCAATCACGATCGCTGGCCTTCGCCGGTTCCTCGACGCCAAGACTTCGGCGTCCGAGAGCAAGGGCGACCCCCAATATCAAAACCAGGGCAACCGTATCGCGACCCGGCATACGGCGGTGATGCGTCTGCGACGGTTCGCGACCATCCTCGGGTTGGACCCACTCGTGATCGCGGCCATTCGCAACCACGAGAACGAACTCCGCAAGGAACGGGAGGACGAGGTCCCGCTCAAGTTCGGGAAACTCGACCGGTTGCCGGGCCTGGCGGAGAGCTGGGATATCGCGCGCGGGCTCCTCGATGAGGCCGGGTCCCAACGCATCGCGCAGACCCGGACGCGGCTCACGAACGAGGCCGTCGTCGTTGCGCTCTGGATGTTCCTGCCGCTCCGGCTCACCGACGGCCAGCTGAGGTGGGGGAGTGACATTCGGTGGGATGGCGAGCGCTACCGCGTCGACATCGTCACCAACAAGGCGACCGAACCGCTAAGGGGCCGCCTGCATCCGCGGCTCACGCCGTTCCTCGACGCGCTGATCCTGCGCGGCATCGACCCGGCCTACCTCGACGAGATGCGGGCCCGGGCCATGGAGGCCGAACTGCCGCTGTTTCGGGATGTCAGCGGCCGGATGTTGGCGAAGTCCTACCCCTCGAAGGTCTGGCGCACGCACTTCGGGGCCGGGGCGCATATCGCTCGCAGCCGGATTCACACCGAACTCGGGGCCCTCGGTCCTGAGGGCGTCGAGGCCGCCCTGGCGTTGTGCGCACAGCGCAGCCCGAAATCCCATGCCTTCTACGCGGGGCAGGCAGTGCGGGACGCGCAGATGCGGGAGAGCCAGGACCTGATCGGGGAGATCATCGACGAATGCCTCGCGGAGACCGGGAACGGCGACGAGGAATTCTGGCATGAGTAACAGGACCGACGAGAGCCCAGCGACGACGACGCCAGAGGGGAAATCGACCCGCATCTGCACGTCGGTTGAGGTCGCCTGCTCACGCCAAAGCGATCGCAGGGGCCCGCGGAGAAACGAACAGTTTCCTCACGGAGGGCCATATCTCTTTCCCCTCGTGCGCGAGCCGACCCATCTCCCCTCCAGACCCCACAACCCCAACCCAACCCGAAAGGATTTTATGATGGGACTTGATGTCAGTTACTTCCGCAATCACAAGGAGCTCTACTACGTGCGCGGTCACTACGAACTGTTCTGCCTGTTCGACTCGAGCAAGGCGGAGATCGTCTACGACGGCTATGATGATTTCTATGTCACCGAAGATATGCTCGAAGACGTCGCCGCCAAGCTCGAGAGTTGGCTCAAGTCGGAAGGGCTTTACGCCGTCGAGATCGACCCCGACGCGTATCTGAAACTCGACGCCTTGGACGAAAGAAAGGACGCCTGGGCCGACCTCTTGCCGAGCTACGTCGCCTTCGTCGCCAAATTGCGGGACGACGTCTATTTGCACGGACCGTTGGTGTGCAGCTATTCGGCGTAGTCTATGTAACCATATAGGATGGTTCTCTCTCAAGCCAATCCCGGAACTGGACCTGTCGCGGGATTGTGCCGCTCCTTTGACCACGTATCGTGTCGCAAAGGAGAACACAGATGGCATCACGACCGACGGAGGAGTTCCGCGCCGAAGCAGTGCGGGTAGCGTTGACGAGCGGCCTGCCGCGCAAGCAGGTGGCGACAGATTTTGGGATCGGCTTCTCGACACTGAGCCGCTGGATTCAGCGAGAACGGCGCAACCCCCAGAAACCAACCGTCCAGTCGGATCTCGAGCGTGAGATTGCGGAGCTGCGGAAAGAGAACCGTATGCTCCGGGAGGAGAGGGACGTGCTAAAAAAGGCCACGGTGTTCTTCGCGGAGAGAAGCAAATGAGGTTTGCTTTCGTCGAAGAACACCGACACGACATCCCAGTGAACCGGTTGTGCGAGATCATGGATGTCAGCCCGCGTGGCTATCGTGCCTGGCGTAGTCGTCCCGTCAGCGTCAACCAGCGCAAAGATCTGGTCGTGCTCGCCCATATCCGCGAACAGTTCGCCCTGTCCCTGGGGAGCTACGGCCGTCCGCGGATGACCGAGGAGTTGAAGGAACTCGGCCTTGAGGTCGGCCACCGCCGCGTCGGCAGGCTGATGCGCGAGAACGCCATTGCTGTGAAGCGCAACAAGAAGTTCAAGGCGACCACAGACAGCTCCCATAGCTTCAACATTGCGCCGAACCTGCTGAACCGGGACTTCTCGGCGGACCGTCCGAACCGGAAATGGGCAGGCGACATCAGCTATGTCTGGACGCAGGAAGGTTGGCTCTACTTGGCCGTCATCCTCGATCTGCATTCCCGGCGCGTGATCGGTTGGGCTGTGAGCAACCGCATGAAGCGCGATCTGGCGATCCGGGCGTTGAACATGGCCATCGCATTACGGCGACCACCGAAGGGCTGCATCCATCACACGGATCGTGGCAGTCAAGGCGGATTCAACCGGTCGTCGC
>JAGRMP010000107.1:0-1496 GCA_020441225.1 Maritimibacter sp.
GAGATTTGGCGGGCCAAATCTGGCCTCCCTTGACCCTGTCCGTCATCCCCGTCGGTGAGAAGATGCGCCGCCCCTCGCTTCCGTTCGAACACATGCGTGTTCGGCCAGACCCTCGGGCGCGGGCATGACAGAAGACGGCTGGGGTGCGGTTGGAGGCGGTCGGTTTTCCTGGGCCCTTCGGGCCGGGCCTCGCACCTGCGGTGCTCGGCCTGAAGCGGAATTCAAAGTCACCTCGGTGTAATCTACGATAATATTGTATTGACCGTGACATATAGTTTCGTATGATGAGGGCGACCTTGAATGAAGGTGGCAGGAAATAGGGGGGCTTTCTTCCGCATGACCCGGACCAGGAGACTGACCGAGACCGAGAGAGAGGAGATCGTCCGTGAGGCCGCGGGAGGTGTCTCGACGTCGGAGCTGGCGGATCGGTTCGGCGTCACGGCTCGGGCGGTGCGCTACACCCTGAAAGCGGACGCGGATCGCCAGCGGGATGCCGCCGTGGCTACGGCCGCGGTGACGGTGAAGCTGACGCCAGAAGAGCTCGCTGCTTTGGATGAGGTCCTGGCTGCGGCCGGAATCGAGACCCGTACGGAAGGGGTCCGGCGGCTCATCCAGGCGGCGGGGGGAACCTTCGTCCCAGACGCGCGTCTGGCGGGTGAGATGGCACGGTACCGGGCCTCTCTGCACGAGGTCGGAAACGGCGTCGTGCAGATCGCCAAGCGGATGACCAAGGCCAACCAAATGGGGCTGGGAAGTGAAGGCGGTGCGAGCGCTGAGTTCTCCGAACTACGCCTCGCGCAGATGCGTGGGCTGGCCCGCTTCATCCTTGATTCCGCTGACGAGATCGACCTGCTTCTGCGTCGCCGTCGGGACAGCATGCAGCTCTCCGCCACCGCCGCTCTGAGGGAGTTCGCCCATGCGGCTGAATGATGCCGTCCATGACGTCACCGGAGAGATCTTCCGGGATGGCTGGAGCCGGATCCGGGGCTCGATGCAGGGGCTGCAGGCGTCCCGGCAGAAGCAGCTCGTGCGGGCCGCGGCCGGGCATCGTGCGGCGGTCTTCAAGGCGATCCGGGGTGGGGGCACGCATACGAAATCCCAGCTGATGAACCAGCTCGACTACCTCACCACCAAGTCCTCCCATATCGTCGACTCGAGCGGCTTCCTGGACGGAAAGGCGAAGCTCGAGGCGACGGAGATCAAGGACCTGACGGAGCGCTTCGTGAAGCGCTGGAGTGCGGGGTTCAAGCCCAAGCTCGGACAGACGACACATATGCTCATGTCCTATCCGGTCGGCACGCGCGGCGAGGACGTACGCGATATCACCGCCAATGTCGCGGAGCGGTTCTTCCAGTCGGACGAGGGGCATTTCGACTACATCATCGCCGTCCATGAGGACCGGGATCACCCCCACGCGCATATAGTCTTGAACCGCCGGTCTCAGGAGGGAGAGTTCTTCTTCCTGGGCCGCGACCACCGGTTCAACTACGACGATT
>JAGRMP010000107.1:1506-4424 GCA_020441225.1 Maritimibacter sp.
TGGTCGAGGAGGCCGAGCGGTTCGGCGTGCGCCTCGAGGCGACGCGGCGGCTCGACCGAGGGGTGGTGCATTATCCCGCCAGAACCCGCGAGGTCTACGCGGCGAAGGAAGAGGGACGGGTTGCAGAGCCCCGTCCAAGGGTCGGGGCGGACCTGGATCGCGCGCTCGAAGAGATCGCCAATACACGGATCGTCTATCACTCCCTTGCCGCCGAAGCTTCCGCGGACAATCGCGAGGACATTGCCGATGCCCTGTTCCGCTCGGGAGAGCTTCTGGCGAAGGGCGGCAAGCTGACTTTGGAAGGAGGCGTCTACATGGCAGAGGAGCAATCGTTCGAGGATCTGCGGACCCGTTATGCCGATCAGGTCGCGCGCGTCCAGGGCATGATCGAGGCGAAGCCGGAGGCCGAACGGCCTCGGCTCGAGCGGAGCCTTAACGAGATCCAGTCGCGGCTCGCGCATATGCAGCCCTTGGGGCTGCGCTCCGTGACTCTGACCGAAAAGCCCTCGGAGGGCGGGGTCTATTCCGAGACCAATATCGATGCGGCCCGGCTCGACCGGTTGCGCGACCCCGAGGTGCGGGCGCAGGTCGACACCGCGCTGCGCGGAACCGGCATCAGTTCGTCCGTCGTCGTCGCGCGGATGGAGACGGGCGCGCAGAACGCCGCGCTGGAACGCCAGTGGATCGCCGACGATCTGGCGCGGGTGGCCGAGAGGGACGGTCTCAACCTCGAGCGTCGCGCGGATCTGGAGACGGCGCGCGAGACCCTCAACCGGGCCCATGTCCAGCTCGGCGTCGCACTGGAGCGGGCAGGGGTCCTGCGCGAGGACGGTGTCGTGGAAGATCGCACCGTGACGGAGAGGGTCCACTACCACCGGGATGCCGCTGAGGACATGGAACGCACGATCCGCCAGGACATGCGCGCGGAAGGCCTGACCGATCAGCAGATCGAAGGTCGCGAGTGGGAGATTTCCTCCCGGTCGGAGCGGCGTATCGAAGAAGAGCAACGGAGCTACCTCGAGGCGCATCCCGAACTGCTCGCGCGCCCGGGCGACGTGATCGACCGGTCCGAGCCCTACCGAGAGCGGATCACCGACGAAGCCCGTGCCCGCGATATGACCCGCGAGGTCGACCGGATCATGGACGGGCGCGACGCGCGGACATCCGTTGCGGATGCCGTCACAGAAGAGTTCCGCGCGCGGTATCCCGATATGCCGTCGCATCTCGCCCGCGGGCTTGGCGCGACCTATGCGGCCGTCACCGAGCTGCGCGACACCGAAGCCATCGACCGGGTCCGCCGCGAAAACGAGTTGCGGGAGGTGGCGCTCGACCTGCGCGACGGGCGGCTTTCGGACGGGCGCGAGGGGGAGGCCGTCGAGGGCGCGCCGATTGCCGATCCGGACATCCGGCGGGTCGTCGACCATGAACGGGCCGGCAACCTGCATGCGCCGTTCCAGGATGACGACCAGCGTCTCAGCTACCGCGAGGCGGTCGAGCGCGAGCTGGACGCGGCGCAGATCGACCGGCTGCGGGATGGGGATGTCGACGTGCTGAAGTCCCAGATCGAAGACCGTCTCGACCGGCTCTACGCTGCCAAAACCTATCTGCAGTCGGATGCGGCCACCGCCAACAGCGAGGCGACCCGCGCCGTCGTCGAGGAGATCGCCGACCGCGAGTTCGAGCTGCACCGCGCCGATCTTGTCGACGGCGAGACCGAGCACGGGGAGACCCACTGATGGGAGGGATGGGGAAGGGCCGCCTCGCCCTCGGCGTGGTCCTGGTCACGCTGGTCGCCATCGCGATCGGCTATGTCATCGCCTCGGCAGTCGTGACCTTTCGCGATCTGGGCTTCCGGGCCGAGATCGATTTCTTCTACATCGCGCAGAACTACCGCGCCATCGGGGCCGCCCGTCCCGACGACTTCCGCCTGATCAACCTGATCATGGGCGGGGCAGGGGTGGCGGGCCTCCTGATGAGCCTGGCGATGTCCGGCTCGGCGCTCACCCGGTTCGGCTATACGCATTGGCAGACCCGGAGGGAGATGAAGCGGAACGGGTTCTTTGGCGCGCCGGGTACGGGTTTTGTGATCGGGAAGCTTGGCAGGCCCGGCTCCCGCGCGCCGTTCCTCTGCTCCCGGACCTTCCCGCATGCGCTGATCGTGGCCCCGACCGGGCGCGGCAAGACCACCGGCTTCGTCATCCCGAACCTGCTGACCTGGCAGGGCTCGGCGGTCGTGCTGGACGTGAAGGGCGAATGCTTCGAGGCCTCGGCCCGCCATCGGGCGGCGCAGGGCGACGCGGTGTTCCGGTTCGCGCCGACGGATTGGGAGGACAGGCGCACGCATCGCTACAACCCGCTTCTCAGGATCTACGAGCTGAAGGACCCGGCGCGCCAGCAGATGGAGCTGCTGCTCCTCGCCACGCTCTTCCTGCAGAACGACAACGACCGGGTGCAGGGCCTCCTCAAAGGCGGGATCGATCTCTTCGTCGCCGCCGGTCTCCTGGCCTTCCAGCGTCACAGGCCGACGCTCGGAGAGATATACCGGATCGCCGCCTCGGGCGGTCAGAAGCAGAAGGAATATCTCGCGCGCGCCCACGAGGTCCAGAACGCCGCGGCGCGGCTCATCTTCACGCGGCTCGCCTCGACCAACAACGACACGCTCACCTCCTATGTCTCGCTCCTGATGACGTCTGGCTTGGATCAGTGGCAGAACCCGGCGATCGACGATGCCACAGCGATATCGGACTTCGACTTCCGGACGATCCGCAAGAGGCCCTTCAGCGTCTACCTCGTCGTCCAACCCCTCATGGTGAAACCGCTGGCGCCGCTGATCCGGCTCTTCTTCTCGGACCTGCTTTCGGCGCTGCAGGACAAGGAGCCGGGTCCGGACGAACCCTGGCCGGTCATGATCATGCTCG
>JAGRMP010000653.1 GCA_020441225.1 Maritimibacter sp.
GCGGGCGCTGGGACACCTCGTCGCTGATCAAACGCCTGCGTGCGCTGAGCTGAGACCGGGTGCGGCTTTTCGCCCGCGCGCCTCTGCGTGGACCGAAACGGACAGCCGTGGCATGATCGCGGCGGAGGTTTCGGGAGGAGGATCATGGCAAGACTTGCGGCGTTCCTGATCGTTGCGGCGCTGAGTTGGGCGTCGCCGGTCGCGGCGCAGCTGGTGATTCCACTGCACGGCAACTGGTGCGGTCCCGGCTACGGCGCGGGCCCCGCGCTCGACCCGCTCGATGCCGCCTGCCTGCGCCATGACCTGTGCATCCGCGCCGCCGGCGGCCCGTTCAACTGCGCCTGCGACCTCACCTTCATGGACGAGCTGCGCCGCTCGGCCTGGCCCAACCCGGTGCTCGCGGACCGGGCGCGGGGCGTCTACGAGGCGATCACGCTCATCCCCTGTTCCGACCCGGCGGGGCAGGCCTTGAAGATGGAATGGGCCGCGCGCGACTGGATGGGTGCGGTGCTCTCGGGCCGCGAACCGCCGACCGCCACCATGGGCCGCTTCATGCAGATGATGGGTGAGGCTCTGTCGCGCGGCTATCTGCGCTGAGCCGACCGGGAGGCGCCCGGGCCGGGCGCTTTCTGTTGCTTCGGCGGCGACAAACTGGTCTTTCTTTCCAGAGTTTTCTCCCGCCAGTCCGCCCCAAAAGGCCATGGCGGGCGCGACGTCGGGGCGCATTCCCAAGCCCGACCCTGGCTGCCATTGCAGTCTGGCGAACACGAGGAGAGACGCCATGTCGAAACAGCCGCCCGCCTTCTCCAACCAGGCCAATGCCGTGCCGCGCTGGCGCAAGACGCCACCGGCGCTGTTCCCGCCGGTGCTCGGGCTTTTCGGCCTCGCGACCGCCTGGCTGCGCACGCCCGACGCCTTCGGCGCGCCCGCGGGGTTTGGCCAGCTCCTCTCGGGCGCGATGGTGCTGATTTATCTGTTCACCGCCGGGCACTACGTCGCCAAGGCGGCCGTGCGCCCTGGCGTGGTGGCGGAAGACCTCAAGACCCTGCCGGGCCGGGCCGGGCTGGCCGCGCTGACCATGGCGGGCATGCTCTTCGCGCTCGCCCTCATCCCCTATTCGCCGCTCCTCGCCCGCGTCGCCCTGGTGCTCGCGATCCTCGGTCATGTGGCCGTTCTGGCGCTGGTGATCCGCAACCTGATCACCGGTCCCGCAGAGGCGCGCAAGGTTACGCCGGTGTTTCACCTCACCTTCGTCGGGTTGATCGTGAGCCCGATCCCGGCGGCCCAACTGGGCTGGTACGGTTATGCCGGCGCGATCTTCTGGCTCACGCTGGCCGCGGCGCTCGTCATCTGGGCGCTCTCGGCGCTGCAATTCGCCCGCGAAACCCCGCCGGCGCCCCTGCGCCCGCTGCTTGCCATCCACCTCGCGCCCGCCTCGCTGCTCGGCACCGTGGCGATGATCCTGGGCTATTCCGGGCTCGGGCTCGCCTTCGGCGCGGTCGCGATCGCCCTGTTCGCGGTTCTGGTCGGGAGCGGCCGCTGGATCACCGAGGCCGGGTTTTCGCCCTTCTGGGGCGCCTTCACCTTCCCGCTCGCGGCGTTTTCCTCGCTGATGATGATCCTTGCGGGCGCGGGCTATGGCGGTGTCTTCAAGATCCTCGGCGGGCTCGCGCTGGTGGCGGCGACCTTCCTGATCCCCTGGATCGCGGTGAAGGTCGGGCAGATGTGGCTCAAGGGTGGGCTCGCAGTGAAGACCAACGCAGCGGTCGCCTGACCGGGGCCAGGGCCGGGGGTTTCACACCCCCGGGCCCCCGTGGAGTATTCTTGCCAAGAAAAAGGGGGCGGGTCAGGTGCGCGGCGGCAGCGTGGCCTGCAGCTTTTTGGTCAGGCTGGCGCGGATCGTGTCGTAGCTTACGTGGATCCGGTGGGTGAGTTCCGCGGGATCGGCGGTTTCGAACGGCAGCAGCACCCAGGATTTGTGGAAATAGGGCGCCTTGACCGCGACGCCGGCATCCTTGAGCATCTCGGCGGTTTCGACATCGGGGCATTTGGCGAAGAGCCCGTCGCCGGTCACGCCGACCACGGCAAACATCTTGCCGCCGACTTTCCACGCATCGTGCCCGCCGCCCCAGGGATCGGAGACTTC
>JAGRMP010000108.1:0-825 GCA_020441225.1 Maritimibacter sp.
GCGATGAAGACCATGAATCAGATCCCGGCCCCCCGGTCCGGCACCGTCAAACGGATCCTCGTCGAGGATTCCGCACCGGTGGAATTCGGCGCGCCCCTGATGATCATCGAATAAGCGGGGACAGACCATGTTCGACAAGATCCTGATCGCCAACCGCGGCGAGATCGCCCTGAGGGTGATCCGGGCCGCCCGTGAGATGGGGATCAAGACCGTCGCGGTGCATTCGACGGCCGATGCCGACGCGATGCATGTGCGCATGGCCGACGAGGCGGTCTGTATCGGTCCGCCGCCGGCGATGGACAGCTACCTGTCGATCCCCTCGATCATCGCCGCCTGCGAGATCACCGGCGCCCAGGCGATCCATCCGGGCTACGGGTTCCTGTCCGAGAACGCCAAGTTCGTGCAGATCGTCGAGGACCACGGGCTGACCTTCATCGGCCCCTCGGCCGAGCACATCCGGATGATGGGCGACAAGATCACCGCCAAGGACACTGCGAAGAAGCTCGGCATCCCGGTGGTGCCCGGCTCGGATGGCGGCGTGCCCGATCTCGAAACCGCGGCCAAGGTCGCCGAGGAGATGGGCTACCCGGTCATCATCAAGGCCACCGCCGGCGGCGGCGGGCGGGGGATGAAAGTGGCCAAGACCGCGGCCGATCTCAAGAACGCCTGGGGCACCGCGCGGTCGGAGGCCAAGGCGGCCTTTGGCAATGACGAAGTCTACATGGAGAAATACCTCCAGAAGCCGCGCCATATCGAGGTGCAGGTCTTCGGCGACGGCCAGGGCGGCGGGGTGCATCTCGCCGAGCGCGACTGCTCGCTGCAGCG
>JAGRMP010000108.1:995-5159 GCA_020441225.1 Maritimibacter sp.
CACCCGGCTGCAGGTCGAACACCCGGTGACCGAGGCGATCTTCGGGGTCGACCTGGTGCGCGAACAGATCCGCGTGGCCGAGGGGCTGCCGCTGTCGTTCACCCAGGACGAGCTGGTGGTGAACGGTGCGGCGATCGAGATCCGGATCAACGCCGAGAAGCTGCCGAATTTCGCCCCCTGCCCCGGCAGGATCACCCAGTACCACGTGCCCGGCGGGCTCGGGGTGCGGATGGATTCGGCGCTCTACGACGGCTACAGGATCCCGCCCTATTACGATTCGCTGATCGGCAAGCTGATCGTCCACGGCCGCGACCGCACCGAGGCGATCTCGCGGCTGTCGCGCGCGCTGGGCGAGCTGATCGTCGACGGGGTGGACACCACGGTGCCCCTGTTCCACGCGCTGTTGCAGGAGCCCGACGTGCTGGCGGGCAGCTACAACATCCACTGGTTGGAACGCTGGCTCGAACAGAACCTGGGGTAAGGTTTGCAGGCAGGGCGGCTCACACCGGAACTTCTGCTGCGGGCCTATGCGGCCGGGGTTTTCCCGATGTCGGAGGCACAGGACGACCCGCGCGTGTTCTGGGTCGATCCCGAGCGGCGGGGGATCCTGCCGCTCGACGGGTTCCATCTGTCGCGCAGCTTGCGCAAGACGATCCTGAAAGCCCCGTTCCACCTGACGCTCGACATGGATTTCGAGGGCGTGGTGCGGGGCTGCGCGGCGCGCGAAGAGACCTGGATCAACGACGCGATCTTTCGCGGATACTTCGCGCTGCACCGGCTGGGCTATGCGCACTCGATCGAAGTCTGGGCCGGCGACGCGCTGGTGGGCGGGGTCTATGGCGTGGCGCTGGGGCGGGCGTTTTTCGGCGAGAGCATGTTCAGCCGCACGACCGATGCCTCGAAGATTGCGCTCGCGACCCTGGTCGCGCATCTGCGCCAGACCGGGTTCGTGCTGTTCGACACCCAGTTCACCACCGACCACCTGGTGAGCCTCGGCGCGGTGGAGGTGCCGCGGGCGGAGTATCACGCGATGCTGGATGCGGCGCTCGAGCGGGGCGTGGCGGAGATCCTGTCGCGGCCGCTGCCCTCGGGCGCGGCCGTTGTCGGGTTGCTGGCCGACGCGACGCGCTGAGCGGCGCGGACCCTGGCGGGGCTGCACCCGCCCGCCCGGTGCCGCGCGATTTTCTTGACGAAGCGTTAATGACCCGGAGCGCGAACCGTGCAAGGCGTTGTCTTGTAAAGAAAAACCGAATCCAGAAATCCGGATTTCCAGATTCGATCGCAGCGCATGGGACCGGCCGGAAATGGCCTGTTCGGACCAGGTATTACCGATCCGCGAAGACGTGCTTTTGGGGCTACTCGGAGGCCGCCGTCTCGGCCGGCGCCGCGCTTTCGGGCAAAGTGCAGTTCAACACCCAGATATCGAAGCGGGGATGGTCGAGCGCATTGAGAGCGGGCGAAGACGCAATCATCCAGCCGCGGAAGATCGGGTCCGGCTTGCCCTCCTCGCTGATGTCGAGCCAGGCATAGGCGTCGCCGGAGGGGTTGTCCTCAGGATAGCGGCATTCGCCGAGGCTGATCCGAAGCCAGCCCAGCTCCGCGCTGTCACCGGAGGCGAGGCGCATTTCTTCCACGGTGCCCGCGAGCTTGTCGAGCCCTTTCAGCACGGCGCCGGTGCCGGTGAGAACCGTGTCTTCCGCCACGGTGGTCACATCCTGCCCGACCACCGAGCCCGGCGGCAGCAACTCGAGGACCGGCGGATCGTCGTTCAATGGCCCCCAGGGATCGACCGCACCAGGGTCGATCGGGTCGAGCTCCGGGGTCCAGCCGGCGCCGGGGTCGGACGGCAGCGGCTCGAAACCGGTGACCGGTTCGGTGGGATAAAGCCCGGTGTCGGCATCCGGCAGCTCTGCACCGGGCGCGGGTTCGAGCGGCACGACGACAATCTGCGCTGCCAGGGGCGATGCCAGCAGCACAGCGGCGCAGCACAGCAGGGGAAACCGAAAGGGGAAGCGCAGTTTCAGCACGGCGGGTCGGCGGCTCAGGGCTGCCAGGCCTCGTAGTCGGCGCGTTCGACCGGGTTGGCGCGCCGCATCGATCCGGCCGGGGCGTAGGCGTCTGCGGTGCCGGACAGATTGTCGTGATGCGGCTTTTCCCAGGCCTTGTGCGGCAGGGGATCGTCTTGCGGCGTGTCCTTGAAGGTGTTGTGCAGCCAGCCATGCCATTCCGCCGGCACTTTCGAGGCGACCGGCTCGTCGGCATAGATCACCCAGCGCTTGGTGTCGTCCGCATTGCGGTAATAGCGGTTGCCCTGGTCGTCTTCGCCGACTTTCACGCCACGGAAGCGGGTGAGCAGGCGGGTGCCGAGCGTTTCGGCGTGATACCAGGTGATGAGCGACAGGATGAAGCGCATGTGTGTCTCTCCGGACGTGGTCTCCCCCTCATATGGCGCAAGCGCGGGGCGAGGTCCAGTGGCAATGGCCGCGCGGTTGCGAAGCGGCGGCGCCCGTCGCGTGCCGCGTTTCCCCGGGCGGCCGCACGGCGGGCTCAGGCGCCCGGCAGCTTCGCGGTCACTTCGATCTCGATCTTCATCTCGGGCGTCATCAACCCGGCGACGATCATGGTCGCGGCCGGGCGCGCCTTCGCGAAGGCCTCCGACAGCAGCGGCCAGCAGGGCTCGAAATCCGCGCCATCGGGCAGGATGTAGCGCACGCGGGTCACGTCGTCGAGCGAGGCGCCGGCTTTTTCAAGGGTATCTGATATGGTTTTCAACGTGTTACGGCACTGATCTACGACGTTGTCGGGCATCGACATGGTCGTGTAATCGTAACCGGTGGTGCCGGCGACGAAGATCCAGCCGCCTTCGACAACGGCGCGGGAATAGCCGATCTGCGCTTCGAAGGGAGAGCCTGAGGAGATGTGCTGACGAGTCATGGGCCGGGCCTTTCGCTGATGCCTGGCGCGAGAGAAGCGGTTTTTGAAACCGCTTGGCAAGGCCTTTCGAAAGGCCTTGGGCCGGTTCAGTCGCCGAACCGGATCCGAACCGCAATCCGCTCGGGAGCCGAATAGATCCAGACAGTCTCCCCCACCCGGTCGCTTTGTGCCCAGGACCCCGGCCGGGCCAGGGCGCGGGCGAGACGGGTGGCGGTATCGGCATCGAAATCGGCACTGCACATTGCGACTGCATCGCGGCAATTGTCGCAGGGTGCCCAGCCGGGGGTCGCCACCCAGTCGCCAGGCCCCCAATCCAGATCCCATGCCTCCTGCCCCGCCAGGACAGACGGGGGAACCTCGGGAGCCTCGGCAAGGCCGACCACCGCGTAGGTACAATCCCATCCCGGTCGTCCGCCAAACAGCGGGTGCCAGCGGCGTGAGGCCAGGACCGTGTCGTGCGGCAGATCGGCGAAGACCCGGGCCGCATAGACCGGGTTGTCATAGAGCAACTGTTTACCAATCCCCAGAATGGGGATCATCGCCAGCACTGCCACCGGCGCCACAATCGCGTGGAATAGGGCGCGAAAAAGACGCCAGATCGACCGCACCGGCTCAGCCGGCGCTCGCGCCCTCTTCCGCGCCTTCGGCGTAGATGATCAGCGGCCGCGCGTCGGCGGACACCGCCTCTTCGTTCACCACCACCTCGTCGACATTGTCCATCGAGGGCAGTTCGAACATGGTGTCGAGCAGGATGCCCTCCATGATCGAGCGCAGGCCCCGGGCGCCGGTCTTGCGGGCGATGGCGCGCTTGGCGATCGCTTTCAGCGCGTCGTCGGTGAAGGTGAGCTGGGTGCTCTCGATGTCGAACAGCCGCTGGTACTGTTTGACGAGCGCGTTCTTGGGCTCAGTGAGGATGGTCACCAGCGCTTCCTCGTCGAGGTCGGTGAGCGTGGCGATTACCGGCAGACGGCCGACGAACTCAGGGATCAGGCCGAATTTCAGCAGGTCTTCCGGTTCTAGCTCCTGGAAGACTTCGCCGACGCCGCGGGTTTCCTCGTCCTTCACATCGGCGCCGAAGCCGATGGCCGAGCCTTTGCCGCGCTGGGCGATGATCTTGTCGAGCCCGGCAAAGGCGCCGCCACAGATGAACAGGATGTTGGTCGTGTCGACCGGCGTGAACTCCTGATGCGGGTGCTTCCGTCCGCCCTGCGGCGGGACGTTGGCGACCGT
>JAGRMP010000654.1 GCA_020441225.1 Maritimibacter sp.
ACATTGGGTCGGCCGACGATGGCGAGGGTGAAGGTCATGGCGGTGTCCTCGGGAGCTCAGACGCCGGGGTTACACGCAAATGCGCGCCGCATCAACGGGCCGCGTTTTCTGCCCGCCGGGCCGTCGATCGACCCGCTGTACCGTGCCTCGGCCCGAGCGCGACCGGGATGTGCGAGGTTTGTGCGAGCTCGCACACCCCCCTAACCCTTTGGCGGCATTCACGTTAGCGCTAACTACCTGCGCGCGCGCGAGGCGGCGCAACGTCGCCCTTCACCGGCCCGGTCGGAACGCCGCCGGAGACCCGGAACCGGCCTCACCGAAGCCCGACGAGGTTGCCCTGCGTGGTCATCAGCATCAGCATGCCGGCGAGTGCGATCGGCCGGCTGGCCGCGCCCGCGGGCAGCGCCACCGAGCCGATGAGCGCCCCGTCGGCGGGGTTGTAGCTGCGCAGGAGCCCGTCGCCCGAAGCGACCCAGAGCCGGCCGCCGGCAAAGACCGGACCGTAGGCGGGGAAGATCGTCTTGAGCTTGCGCGGCTTGTCGGCCTTTTCGTAGCGCGGCAGGTCGACTTCCCAGATCTTGTCGCCGTCCTGGGCCGAGAGCCGCACCAGCCTGGCCTGGTCGTTGACGAAATAGACAGAGCCCCCGGCCACCGCCATGGTCCCCTGGGCGCCTTCGTCGGCGGTCCAGCGGATGGCGCCATCCTGCAGCCCGACCGCGACCGCACGGCCCGAGGCGTTGGCGGCGTAGACGATCCCCCCCTGGATCACCGGCTCGCCGGTGAAATCGCGCAGCACGCTGCGGGCCGCGCCCTCCCGGCCACCCGCGACCCGCGCGACCCAGCGCACGTCGCCCGAACCGGTGTCGATGCCGATCAGCGAGCGGTTGGCGAGCGGGTAGACCACGACATTGCCCGAAACCGCCGGTGCGGCCACCGAAGCGACGCCATGCGGCGACGGCACCCCGGCGCGCCGCCAGGCGATCCGCCCGGTATCGGTCGCGACCGCATAGGCGATCGAATTGGCCGAGGCGACATAGACCTTGCCGCCCGAGACCGTCGGCGCGCCCTGCACCGCCGCTTCGAATTTCTGCCGCCATTTCACCGCGCCGGTGCCTGCGTCGAGCGCGACCAGTTCGCCAAAGCTCGTGGTGGCGTAGAGCGTGCTGCCCGACAGCGCCAGCCCGCCGCCCGAACCGCTGCCCGCGCCTTCGCCCGGCGGGGTCAGATCGGTCGACCAGACCGCGCCGCCGCCGAGGCCGTGGGCGGTCACACCCGCGTGGCTGTCCATCGTGTAGACCCGGGCGCCGTCCGAGACCGGCTCGGCGGTGATCCGGTAACGGCGGTCGTTACCGGCCCCCGCCTTCGACGAAAACGCCACCGCAGGCGCTGCCGACAAGGTGCCATGCGGCAGATCGTGGGCGGCATTTCCGGCGCGATGGGTCCAGCTCGACACCTGGGTGGGCGCCCCGATATTGGCGGGCCGAGACGTGTTCTCGAACCCGGCCGAATCTGCCGCGGCACGTTCGGCGGCGGCCGCCACGTCGGCAGGGTCGGTCATGTCGTAGCCCGGGCTGCGCAGGTCCTCGCGCAGGCCCTGGAGGATCTCTTCGCGCTCCGAACAGCCGGCCGCGACCAGCCCCAGGCCCGAGACCAGGACAAGGTTCTTGAATGCTGAGAACCGTTTCACGTGCCTATCCCCCAAACCGACCTGTGAGGTCGTCGCTGTCGTCCCAGTTCGTCGTTCGAACGCCCGATCAGGCCCCGATCAGGCGTCGTCGTCCGTGCCCGTGCCGCCGCCCAGCGCCACAATCAACTGTTGCGCCCTTTGGCGCAAGGCCCCGGATGCCTCGTTGTCGTTCAAAAGCGCCTCGAGGCGGGCAAGCGCCGACGCGGTCTCGCCGCGCTCCATCTCGGCATAGGCGAGCTGTTCTTCGGCCAGCACCCGGAACGGTGCGCCGGGCGCCGTCAGCGCGCTCAGCGCCGCGACCCGCTCCTCTGCGCTCATCGCGCCGGGGATCATCGCCCGTTTCAACACCGCGAGATCGTGGTACAGCGGCGGCGTCGCCGGATCGGTCGCCACCGCGGCCAGCCGCTCGGAGGCCGCGGCCGCGTCGTCGGGCTCTGCCCCCGCGGCGATCAGCCCGAGCACCGCCCCGAGGTCGCCCTCTGCCGCG
>JAGRMP010000655.1 GCA_020441225.1 Maritimibacter sp.
AGGCATTATGAGTCCGCATCCTAGAGGCAAGCCCGCGATGCGCCATGCCCGCGCCGCCCGTTCAGCGATGGCCATGGCATCACTGCCTCGGAGTTTGGTGGTAAGGGGCACGGGGCCTCCGGCTTGTTCAGGTGTTGCCTCGACTAGTTTTTCAGCAGCACGACGAAGTCTCTCAAGGGCCGGCCAAGCCTGTGCAAACCTCAACTCGAACTCCAGCGCGGCAAGTCGAAACGCTTCATCGGATGAGCCGGCGGATGCTATGCCGAGGCGTTGGGCAACCACACCGGGCACCTGCGTCGAGTTGGCCGTTTTGCCGTCACTGGTTTCGTAGCACTCGATGTCTGGCTTGCCGATCAGGCGATCAATCAGCTCGATGGTCTCGGGCGCAATCCCCTTGGTTTTGTCCCCGCCCACGATCTCTCGCCTCTTCATCTCCAAGAGGGGGAGAGGTTTCACGGTGGAGATGGTCGCACCGAAATCCGGGCCTGCCTCGGATGTCACAAGCACGTCATGGTGCCACCCCTTGAACACCTCCTCAACCAGCGCCCTTGCATCCGGGTTGTCGCGCACAGCCGAGGCCGCCGGGACTTTCTCAATGAGGTGCACCCAGAGGTCCGCGATCAGCGGTCCCCAGTCGAAATCCACGGCAGTCATGACCGCGCCCCCCCGTGGAGAGGCACTACCTGCCCTGCGGCATGGCGCCCGGCCAAGAAATCAGCCCACTGGCCCATCACCGCACGGCGGCGCTCGAAAAGGTCGGTGCGCCGGTAGGCCCGCTCCACCTCGGAGCCGACGAGGTGCCCGAGCGCTAGCTCGGCGAGGTCGCGCTCAACCCCGGTTTCAGCGGCCCAGTCGCGGAAGGTGCTGCGCAGCCCGTGCGGCACCGCGGGGCGCCCGCTCCTCGCGTCAACCCAGCCGGCCCGGTCCGCATCTTCCTCGGCCTTTTGCATGCGGCGCATGACCGCGGAAACCGACATGTCGGATAGCTCCCCGCCCTGAGGTGCGGTGAAAATGAATTTGCTGCCCGCCATCCGCGGCACCGATTTCAACAGCTCAATCGCTGGGTCGCTCAGTGGTACCCTGTGTTCCTTTGCGGTCTTGGTCCTCGCGGCGGGCACGATCCAGATGCCCTTGTCGAGATCGACCTCGTCCCATTTCGCGCCCCGTGCCTCCCCAGACCTGACAGCCGTCATGGCTACAAACTCCAGCGCCCTTGCAGCCATGCCCTGACGCCCGCGCAGGGCCGAGAACCACGCGGGCGCATCATCCAAAGAAATCGCCGGCTGGTGCGCTGCCGCCTTGATCTTGCTCGGGGCGGGCAACAAGGCGTCGAGGTTGCCCCGCCACCGTGCCGGGTTCTCGCCCTCGCGGTATCCGGCCACCTTCGCCCAGTCGAGCACCTTCTCGATCCGGCCGCGAAGGCGTAAGGCCGTCTCGGTTCTTGTCTTCCAGATCGGCTGGAGAACTCGCAGCACGTCACCAACCCCAATATCGGCAACGGCCGTGGCGCCCAACTCCGGGCTCGCGTGCGTGCGAAGCGAGCTGCCCCATGTCTGCCGATGGCGGGCATTTTTGAATTCATCGAGCTTGGTGGAGAGGTACCGCTCCGTCGCCTCATCAAAGGTGAGCACCCGGACCTGAGCGGCCGCCTGCGCCGCCCTAGCGGCCTTCCTCTCCTCGATGGGGTCTATGCCCTGCCGGATCAGGTCCTGCGCCTCACGGGCCTTCTGGCGGGCGTCACCGAGGCTCACGCTCGGGTACGTGCCCAGCCCAATCGCCCGGCGCCTGCCGCCAATGCTCGCCCGCAGCAGCCAGCTCTTGGCCCCGGTAGCCGTGATTTGGAGAAGAAGGCCCGGCTCGCCGCCCACCGCGAACTTCGCGTTGCCGGCATGGCCCGGGTGTCTCAGGTGTTTCACCTCCGTGGCCGTCATTGCCCTCACGATCTTCGGCATTTTGCTGTCCCTTCCCATCTGGCGCACCAACCCACGCACCAATAAATCTGCGCTTTCAGGCACCACTGCGCAACAGATGGAAACAGGTTTTTTCACTAACCTACTGAGAAAGCTAGAGGAAAAACTACATCACGCACCAACAGGCAACAGGTCTATGGTGGCCCTCGGCTCCACCAGATACCCAAACCAAAGCATTGAAGAGTAAAGCTTCAGGACAGCTGTCTCGTTCTTTGCCAACGTTGTTGCCAACATGTGGCACCCTATCGGGCGCGCGGGAATATCCGGGGCCAATTGCACTTCGCATCGGATTTCTTGTTGCGTGACCGCGTTGGCCCGCCGTTCCCTCCCTTTCGCTCTTCGCTGCATCCCGCATTGTTGCGTATTGTACGCTGTCCTGGCGCAGAATACCTGCGATCAATCCCCGCTGCAGACCCCATGAGTTGGGCTTGCGAGAACTGCGGGCGAACCCCGGCCGCCGCAGGCGCTCCGGCGCCCCGCGAGGGACCTGCCCCAGCCCGTCCTGCGGCGACGCGGCGCGCCGGATCGCGCCCGTCTGGCCGGTTCCGGCCGGTTCTGGCCCAAGTATTTGTTTCTCAGAGCAGACTTCTGGTCAGTTAAGCTCGCCCGACGACCCGGCTAGATTTGAGCCATCTTGTCGGGAGGTTTACACGGGATGGACTTTGATCTGAACGAAGAACAGCGGCTGTTCCGTGACATGGTCAGCCGGTTTGCGCAGACCGAGCTGGCCCCGGGCGCCGCCGAACGTGCCGCCTCGCCGGGCTATCCCTGGGATGTCGTAGCCAGGCTCGCCGAAATGGGCCTCCTGGGCATCCTCTTCGACGAGGCGGACGGGGGCAGCGGCGGTACGCTTGTCGATGCGATCGTTGCCATCCAGGCCGTGGCCGAGGCCTGCCCGAAGTCGGGCGACGTGGTCCAGGCGGCCAATTTCGGCCCGGTCCGAACCTTTGTCGAATATGCGACGCCGGAGCAGAAGGCCCGCTTTCTGCCCGACATCCTGGCGGGCAAGGCGTTGATGTCTCTCGGAATGACCGAACCCGGCGCCGGCTCGGCGGTGACGGAACTGACGACAACCGCCACGGCGGACGGCGACGATCTCATCATCAACGGCACCAAGGTCTTCGGCACGCACAGCGACCTGGCCAACCTGTTTCTCGTCTATGTCCGCTTCGGTCCCGGCACCGGCGGGATCGGCTCGGTCCTGATCGAACGCGGCACGCCCGGCTTTGCGATCGGCAAGCCCTCCGCCTTCATGAACGGCGAGGCGTGGTGTCAGCTCTATTTCGACGACGTCCGGATCCCGAAAGAAAACGTCCTGTTGGGCCAGGGCGGGTTCCGCAAGCAGATCGCGGGCTTCAACGTCGAACGCCTCGGCAACGCGGCCCGGGCCGTGGCGGTCGGGCGCCACGCCTTCAACCTCGCGCGCGAACATGCGCTCACCCGCCGGCAGTTCGGCCGACCGCTGTGCGAGTTCCAGGGCCTGCAATGGAAATTCGCCGAGATGGAGCTGAAACTGGAGGCGGCACAATTGTTGTTGATGCGGGCTGCGGTGGGCGGTGCGACCGGGCTGCCCTCGGCCCACGACACCGCTCTGGCCAAGCTGGCCTGCAACGAAGCGGGCTATTTCGCCGCCAACGAGGCGGTGCAGATCCTGGGGGGCCTGGGCTTTTCCAGCGAAAGCACCGCGCAATACTGCCTGCGCCGCACGCGGGGATGGATGATCGCGGGCGGGTCGGTCGAGATCATGAAGAACCGCATCGCCGAAGGCATTTTCGGGCGCCGCTTCGACCAGCGTCCACCCCGGCCCGCGACGGCGGAGTAGCCCGCGCCCGGCATCGTTCAGGGCGCGGGTGTCAGCCCATGCGACGACAGGATCTGTCGACCCCGCGCCGTGCGCAGGTGGTCGACGAGAGCCTGGGCCGCCAGGGGCTCGCGCCCCGCGCACCGCCCGAGAGCAAGCCAGGTGTCGTTGCGCGCCACCTCGGCCAGATCGTCGATCACGGCAAGACCACCCACTTCGAGAAGCTCCGCCTTCTGCTGAAACCCGAGCGCCACCAGCCCATCCGCCACCGCTTGCCCGACCGGGCGGTCGGTGATGGTCTGGACCTTGGCCGACAAGGTGTCGCCCTGCCCCGATGCGGGCAGCAGCACATCGCGGAAGAACTTCCCGCTTCCCGCGGCCGACAGACCGATGGAGGGCGCTTCGGACAGGGCCTGCCACAGGCCCGCCGCGGTCGACAGGTCCGGGATCTCGGCGCCCGCCGCCACACAGAAGGCGACAGTCGAGGCAAAGACCCGCACCGGCGACCCGACCAGGCGCCCGGCCGCGACCTCGGCCCGCGCCAGACCCTCCGGCAATATCACAAGATCGACCCTGTCTCCCGCCAGCAACCGGCTGGTGATGCTGTCCGGCGCGGGGCCCGTGGCGGGGCCATAGCAAAAAGCGACCAGCCCCGGTTCCATCTCCCGCGCCAGGGCCTCCAGCGCCGACGCAAAGGCCGCCGGCGCCAGGACGGTCAGGGCGGAAGCGGCGGCCGGGGCGGGCTGCGTCAAAGCATGTCCTCGAGCAGCGCAACCACGGCGTCCGGATCGTCGATCATCGGGTCGTGGCCGCAGTTTTCCAGGACCAGGGTCCGCCAGCTTGCATCCGCCCGGCAGCGCTCCAGTGCCGCATCGAAGCGCGGTTGCGGGAACAGCGGCGCCCGGACGTACAGTTTCCTGCCGACGCGGTCGCGGGCGCCGGACAGCTTCAGCGCCTGCAGGGACACGCCGATGGGCTGCGGGGTGATCTTCGCATCGACCCAGGCCGCGTCGTCATCGGACTGGATGCGCAGCGCCTTGGCATTCGGCCCCGGACGCGAGACCTCGCCCTTGGCCTGCGCCGCTTCGAAGGCGGCCGTCTGCTGTTCGTTCAGGAAATCCATGCCGCGCTGGCCGTCATCCGGCAGGAAGGCATCGAGGTAAACGATCGCCGAGACCCGGTCTTCGAGATGTTCCATCGCGCCGCTGACGACCCAGCCCGCATAGGAGTGACCGACCAGAACCGCGTCGGTCAGATCTTCCCATTTGAACACGTTCACCACGTCGTCGATGTGGGTCTGCAGGGTGATGTCGCCGCTCATCAGGTGCGAGCGCTCGCCAAGCCCGGTCAGTGTCGGGGTAAAGACGCGGTGGCCCTTGGCGTGCAGGCGGTCCCGGACCTTTTTCCACATCCAACCACCGTGCCCGGCACCGTGGACAAGAACAAAAGCGCGGCCTTCCTTACCGGATTGCATGTCATTTCTCCCAGTTCGCTTTGTTGAGCCGACAGTCCGGCGACCCGTGATCGACGCCTTCAGGCGGCAATTGAATGCAACATTCTTGCATCCAATTTCGTCTCGACCACTATGGAATACAGACCGCGCCGAAGCAATGAAACTTGAACATCCCTGTCAAAAGTATCCATGCCGTCAGCCATAACCAAAGGTACACTTCAACATCTGCAGGTTTCGGCCGAGCCTGCGGATGCATTCAATTAGAAGAAGAGTGCATACACAACGGGGAGAAGACCAATGAAAATTCGGACATTGTTGCACAGTGTTTCCTTTGCTGCGGGCATTATCGTCGCTGCCACCGCCGCGGGCGCCCAAGACGCCGCCGACTGGCCGAGCAGAACCATCGAAATCGTCATCCCGAACGGCCCCGGCGGCCCGACCGACATCCTCGCGCGCAACCTCGCGCGCGCCGCCGAGCCGGTCTTTGGCCAGGAGGTGGTGGTGATCAACAAGCCGGGCGGCGGCGGCGCCACCCAGATGACCATCGTCAAGGCGGCCAAGCCCGATGGCTACACCCTGGGCGTCAACACGCTCACCCAGTTCACCGCGATGAAGACCAGCCTGGAGGGCGTCTTCACCATCGACGATTTCGACTGGATCGCCATGCTGCAACAGGACAGCTACATGCTGTTCGTGTCCGCAGACAGCCCGTACCAGACATTCGACGATTTCGTCGCCGCCGTTAAGGCCTCGGGCGAGCTGCCGAATGTCGGCGGCTTCGGCTCCATCGGGTCGGTGTCCAACGTGGCCTCGGAACTGGCAACCAATGCCGCCGGCATCGACATCAACTGGGTCGGATACAACAATACCGCCGATACCATCGCCAACGTGCTGGGCGGCCATGTGGATGTCGGATCGGCCAACGCCGGCTCGCTGCGCGAATTCGTCGAAGCGGGCCGCGTCCGGGTGATCGGCGTGTTGTAGGACCAACGCAACCCCGCCCTGCCCGACGCGCCGACCTATACCGAGTTGGGCTACGACGTGGACACCGACTGGCAACAGATCCGCGGCCTGGTCGCCCCGGCCGGTGTCCCGGACGAGATCAAACAGAAACTGGCGGCGGGTCTGAGCGAGGCTGTGAGTTCGCCGGACTTCAAGGCGTACGAGGCGATGTCCGGCGTCATGCCGCGGTTTCTCGGTCCGGATGAATACGAGGCGTTTGCCAGGAAGCTGGACACGCTCGCGGTCACCGGCCTCAAGGCGGCCGGGATCAAGTAACCGGTCCTGACCTCCCTGCGGTCGGATGGGGCTCGGCCGCATCCGGCCTGCGCCCCCGGTGTCCCTCCCGCGCCGGGGGCATTTGGTTTGGTCGGCACAAACCTATGATCAGGTCCCGATCCTGTCAGAGCCTGCTAGCATCGGGGCCGAAACCTCGAGCGCAGCTCTCAGAAGATAGGAAGTCCCGATGGTCACTCTCGTCACCATTCCCGGCATCATGTCGGACACCCGCACCTGGGCGCCCGTCGCCGAGGCGTTGAAATCGCATGTGGGCGGCGTCCATGTCGCGGACACCACCCGGGATGCGACGCTGGACCAGATGGCCAGCCGCGCGCTCTCGGAAACGACCGGCGACCTCATCGTGATCGCGCATTCCATGGGCGGTCGCGTGGCGATGGAAATGGGGCGGCAGGCGCCTGGGCGGGTCAAGGCGATGGTCCTGTCCAGTACCAGCGCCGAGGGCCCCGGCCCGAACGAACAGGCGCACCGGCAATCGCGCATCGACGCGGCCAACGCCGACATGGCGGGCTACGCCCAGAACTGGGCGCCAAAGGTCCTGTCCAAGGCGGGTGCGCAGGACGATGCCCTCGTGGCACGCATCCGCCAGATGGTCATCGATTGCGGGCCCGCGGTGCACGAACGCCAGAACCTGGCCCTTCTGCACCGCCCGGACGCGACCGCCTATATCGGCGACTTCCCCTTTCCTGTACTGCTGATCACCGGCGCCGAAGACCATCTGTCGACCGAGTCGGTGCACGCCGAGATCGCGGCGCAAATCCCCGATGCGACATCGGTGGTGATCGACGGGGCCGGGCACCTGTTGCCGTTCGAACGACCCGAAGCGGTCGCCCGGACGGTGCGGGACTGGTTGCAGGAGCGGACCTTGATTTGAGCGCGGCCGGACCCATCGCCCTGGCCTACGAGGCGGCACCCGACACCGGGCTGCCGCCTTTGCTGATGGTGCATGGCCTGCTGGTGAACCGCGATATCTGGCAGCCGAACCATGCCCTGTCGCGGCAGTTCCGGCTGATCCGGGTCGATCTGCCCGGGCATGGCGACAGCCCCGGCCTGCAGGACCCGGAACAGGCGCACCCCGCCAGCCTCATCGGCGCGCTCGACCGGCTCCGCCTGTCGCTCGGCATCGCGCGGTGGCACCTCTGCGGCCAGAGCTTCGGGGCGTGCATCGCCCTGTTCTATGCCCTGACCTACCCCGCGGCCTGCAGCGGGGTCGTCTTCACCAATGGGAACGCGGCCCTGCGCGGGCATGAGGCCGAAGACCAGCGTGAGGCAAGGCGCGCCCTCATCGCCGCGATCCGGCACGAGGGCAAGGACGCGCTGCGCCGGTTGCCCTATCATCCGGCCAACGCCCGCCGGTTTCCGCCCGACCTGCGCCAAGGGCTAAGCGCGAGCGCCGACATCGTCGACCCCGAAAGTCTCGCCCTGCTGATGCAGGAAGGACTTCCGCGCCTCTCGGTGCGCGCCCGGCTGGACGAGATCTCTGCGCCGACCCTGCTGGTCAACGGTCACTACGAACGCAAGTTCCAACCCCTGCGCGACTGGCTGGAACAGGCCCATCCCGGGATTGCGATCGCCGATCTGCCCGGCGGACATTCGGTCAATGTCGACTGCCCCGAGGCTTTCAACGCGACGGTCGAAACTTTCCTGCGCGGACGCGGTTGAACGACCGGCGCCGCGATCCGGCGCCGGCCGCTGTCTGCTGCATCAGATCCGCAGCTCTTCCACCTTGTCGAAGATCGAGGCCCGCGCCGGGTCGAAACCGATCCGGATCGTCTCGCCCGGCGCGACGGTCAGATGGCCATCGACACGGAACCGCAATGGCGCGCCGCCCAGCGTCGCCCAGATCAGCGTTTCCGCTCCCATCGGCTCGACAAGCTCGGCGTTCACCTCGAACCGGGCCGGGGCCGTGTCGGCCATCTCGCCGCTCACGATATGTTCGGGACGGATACCGAACCAGACGTCACCGCTGACGCCGGGGCGGGTGAATTCGTAGCCTTCGAGCGAGACCTCCCGGCCCGCGATATTCACCCTTGGCCCGCCGGTCGTTTCCAGCGTCGTGTCGAAGAAGTTCATCGAGGGCGAACCGATGAAATCGGCAACGTATTTGTTGGCCGGCTTGTTGTAGATCACCCCCGGTGTGTCCAGCTGCATGACCACGCCGCCCTTCATGATCGCGATCCGGTCGGCGAGCGTCATCGCCT
>JAGRMP010000656.1:0-3968 GCA_020441225.1 Maritimibacter sp.
AGCCACCGAAGCGGCGAAGTAAGCGCGTACCGAATTCCTGGCCGATACCTCCTCCCTTCGGCCGGATATTCTGGGCGGACCCTCGGGTCCGCCCTTTTTTTCGCCGGCTCAGAACAGAAGCGCATCGGGGTAGGGCAGGGCGAGCGGCGGCATCGCGTCCCGGGCGAAAAAGCGCAGCGCGCGGGTCTCGGGACCCGTCGGATGGGCCGGTCCGTGTTTGAGTGTGCAACGAAACAGGACGACGGTGTATTCGACCCGGTCGCCGTTGGGGTCGCTGTGCCGATACGCCTTGCCGCCGACCACGTCGAGAAGCCGGGCGGTCCGGACCGCCCGTCCGATCTCTTCCAGCACTTCGCGGCGGAGCGCGTCCTCGGGGCTTTCGCCGGGCTCGATGCCGCCCGCGGGCAGGCTCCAGCCTTCGGCGCCCGGCTTTCGCTGCAACAGGAGCCGCCCGTCCGGGTCATGGATCACGGCCGCGACGCTCGGCAACAGCACGAGCCCGCGACCGATCCGTGCGCGCAGGGCGCGAATGTAGGGGCTCGACGCCATGGCGGAAGCCTGGCGCGGCGCATGGCCTGCGGAAAGGGCGCGGCGATGACGATACGGTGGCGTATGGTCCGGAGCGGCCCGCCGCCGGGCGCCGCAACGCGGCACTTGCTTTTTTCCAACACGGGCCTAGGGTCTACGCTGCGGGGGCAAACAGCCCGTCCTGGGAGGGGAGACAGCTATTGGCCAAAGACAACGACACGCTGCTCATCAAGCGCTACGCGAGCCGCAGGCTCTACAACACCGAGACCTCGGACTATGTGACGCTCGAAGACATCGCCGGCTTCATCCGTGAAGGCCGCGAGGTGCAGATCATCGACCTCAAGACCGGCGACGATCTCACCCGGCAATTCCTGCTGCAGATCGTCGCCGAGCATGAAAGCCGCGGCGAGAGCGTGCTGCCCGTCGATGTGCTGACCGATCTGGTGCGGTCCTACACCACCCAGGCCCAGTCGGTCGTGCCGCAATTCCTGGCCGCGTCTTTCGACATGCTGCGCGAGGGGCAATCGAAGATGATGGAAAACCTCGAACATCTTCCCAACCCGATGAAGACCATGCCGGGGTTCGAAGCGATGCAGGCGCAGCAGCGCGCCTTTCTCGAGGCCATGATGCAGGGGTGGGGCCAGGCCAGCAGCATGGCCGCTGCGGCCGCGCCCGAACCCGAGGACGATGCGGCCGCCGAGACGCCGAAGGACGACCTCGCGGCGATCAAGAAACAGCTCGCCGAGTTGCAGGCCAAGCTCAAGGACATCTGAGCGCCGCCACCGGTCCGGGAACGGACCCGGGAGCCGGGAGATCGGAGACATGGTCGAGACGGCGGGTCGGGTCACGCTCTGGGGGATCGAGGTCTTTCTCGCCATCGCCGAGGAGCGCTCGATCTCGGCCGCCGCGCGTCGGCTCGGCGCGTCCAATTCCTCGACCAGCCAGCAGCTCAGCAATATCGAGACCGCGCTTGGCACGCGCCTCGTCGACCGCTCGGCGCGGCCGTTGAGCCTGACGCCGGCGGGCGAGCTGTTCCGCCGCCGCGCCAGGGTGATCGTGGACGAGGCCGACCAGGCGCGCGCCGAACTTGCGATGGGAGACCACGCGTCGCTCAGCCGGCTCCGGCTCGGGATGATCGAGGATTTCGACGCCGACGTGACGCCGCGGTTCCTGGGCGAGATGGCCGAGAGCTTTGCCCGGACCCGTTTCCTGCTCGAGACCGGCCCGTCGCACCGGCTCATCGACCAGCTCGATGCGCGCGCGCTCGACGTGATCGTGGCGGCCGACATCGGCGCGCCGGCGAGCTGGATGGAGGTGCATCCGCTGATCGAGGAGCCCTTCGTGGCCGCCGCGCCGCGCGGGGTCGCGGGCGGGCTCGACGCGCTGAGGGCCCTGCCGCTGATCCAGTATTCGACCCGGCACCGGATGGGCCGGGTGATCGCCGAACATCTCGCGCGCCAGGACCTGGCGCTCGCGCACCGGTTCGAGCTCGACAGCTACCACGCGATCATGGCGATGGTGGCGGCCGGGGCGGGCTGGACGATCCTGACCCCGCTCGGGGTGCTGCGCGCGCATCGCTTCGTCGATGCGGTCGGGCTGCATCCGCTGCCGGTGGACCCGCTCACCCGCCGGATCTCGCTCACGGCGCGTGCGGGCGTGCTCGGGGAGACGCCCGGCGAGCTGACGGTCCGGCTGAAACGGCTTCTGGGCGATCTGATCGTGGAACCCGCGCACAGGCGCTACGGTTTTCTGCAGGACGGTCTGCGGGTGCTCTGAGCGGGGAAGCGATTTGTGAAATCGCTTTGCAACGCTTTTCTGAAAAGCGTTGGCGCGCGCCGGCTCCGGCGTCTCTCTCGGTTGGAAAGCGTATGGACAACAAGTTTCTGCGCGGCGTTCTTCATGCGACGCACGGGCCCAATCCTAGGCCGCGCGCAGGATCTTCGCCTCCCAGCCTTTGAGCACCGTCCGGGCTGTGTCACCGTAGACGGAAGGATCGGCGCGCAGGGCCGGGAAGGCGGCAAACAGGCCGTCCCGGGTGCGCGGATCGAGCAGGCCCAGCCCTTCGGCGCCGGGGTGGAAGCTTTCCGACCAGACCCCGTCGGCGGAGACCACCTCGTGGCGGTCGAACATCAGGTGATAATAGCTGACCGTCCGGCGTTCGACCGGGCAGATGGTGCGGCCGTTGACCAGGTGTTTCGCCGGCACCATCACCTCGGGCTGGGCGAAATAGAGCGTCGCGTCGCTGCCGATGTAGAGCATCCGGTGCTGCGGGCTCACGAAAAACGGCCTGGGGTTGCCGAAGCTGTAGGGGGCGAAGCGGATCGGCGCGGCCGGGCCGGTGCCCGCGATGGTGCTGGACCCGATCCAGCGCAGGGGTTGCGGCCCGTGATCGCGGGTCAGGACCATGTCGCCGGGGGCGAGGCTTTCGATCGCCCGGGCCCCGTGCGGCGTGGCGATCCGGGCGCCGGCGGTGAAACAGATGAAGACGTTTTCGATGTTCGAAAAATTGACAACTGTTCCGTCCGAAAGCGTCACCGTCCCGCTCTCCGGGGTCGTATAGGTGATATCGCCTGAATCGATCAGGTTGGAAAAATTCAAGGAGTCGCCGATGCCGTCTTCGCCGGTCTCGGTGCCGACGATGGTGATCGTCGATCCGGGCCCGCCGAGCGCTTCGGTCGGGTCGAGGATGAACACGTCGTCGCCGTCGCCGCCGGTGGCGGTGTCGCCCGCGCCGACGGTGATCGTGTCGTCGCCCGCGCCGCCGTCGATCAGGTCGGCACCGGCGCCGCCGTCGATCACGTCGTCGCCGCCCTCGCCGTAGATCACGTCGGCGCCCGCGCCGCCGAGGATGGTGTCGCCGGTATCGAGCGCGGGGTCGGGCACCGCATCGAAATGCAGGTTCGAGACCCAGACCGCCTGGGTGCCGGTCTGGGCGTTGCCGTAGGAGATTTCGATCTGCGCCACCGGCCCGGCGATCTCGATCAGCACCGAGCCGTCGGCGTCGGCCTGGCTGTTGGCGACGGTGTTGGCGGTGATGGTGTTGCCGGAGACCGTGTCGCCGCCGGACGGTGTGATGGTCACCGCGACGGGGTTTCCGTCGGCGTCGTAGGCGTTGATTGTGACCACATCGGTGTGGTTGGCGTTGCCCCAGTCGATGTCGTTGATCCGGAAGGTGACATTCTCGACCTCGTCGAGAAAGCCGGACCCGGCCCCGGCGGCAAAGTCGATCGTGGTGGTCGAGGTGGCGCCGTCGCCGTTGCCGTAGAGATAGAGCGAGGAGGTGGGGTCGAAGCTCTCGCCCGGGGCGACATAGGTCGTGTCGGTGCTCTCGACCCGGTAGACCGGATTGTTGTTGCCGTCGTTGGTGAAGCTCACCGAGACGTCGATCCCGCCGGTATCCTGGGTGAAGCCGGCGGCGAGCGAGGTGTTGTCGGGCCCCT
>JAGRMP010000656.1:4085-4539 GCA_020441225.1 Maritimibacter sp.
GTCGTCTTCGTCGCCCGCGTCGATGGTGTCGTCGCCGCCCAGCCCCGCGATCGTGTCCTCGTCGCCCGTCGGCCCGGTGCCGTCGCCCGCGTCGACCCGGTCGCCGTCGGGGTCGATGTAACTCGCGTCGATCAGGTCGGCGCCGGCGGTGCCGGAGACCACGCCATCGGGCACGGAGAACCCGCCGTCCGAGAAGGCGAAACTGGCCGCCCCCGCATTGTCGCCGGTGCCGAAATCGGTGGTCTCGTAGCTCGACAGCGCGGTCGCATTGCCGGAGCCGGGCAGTTCGAAATCGTTGCCCGCGCCATCGGTGATCCCGGTCTCGGCGACGTTGCTGCCGCCGTTGGTCCAGGTGATGTCCTGGTAGAGGAAGTCGACGTTGAAGTTGCCGCCGCCGGTGTCGGTGAGGACGACCTGGAACGAGTTGGCGCCGCCGCCGGAATAGGGCGCGACG
>JAGRMP010000109.1:0-3748 GCA_020441225.1 Maritimibacter sp.
CCTGCTTTGGAGACAGTGAATCACGGACCAGATCCCAACGGAATCCCATTTATGGGTACGCATCCTAGGGGCGCTTCCGGCGTCCGACCGTCGTCGGAACCCGCTCCGTGAAATCCAGAAATCCGGATTTCTGGATTCCGTATATACATTTTTTCCCCGATATATCAGCGCACAAAATGGCTTATCGTTTTTTGACGATAGGTCACACCCGCCGCGCCGGACAGCCGACGATGTGGTCGTTGACCAGCCCGCAGGCCTGCATCCAGGCATAGACGATGGTCGGGCCGACGAAACGGAACCCGGCCTTGCGCAGATCCTTCGAGATACGTTCCGACAGCGGGGTCGAGGCCGGCACGTCGGCGAGGCTCTGAAACCGGTTCACCAGCGGCGCGCCGTCGACATAGGCCCACATCTGCGTGGAAAAGGCCTCGCCTCCGCCGATCTCGAGATAGGCCCGCGCATTGCCGATCGTCGCTTCGATCTTGCCGCGGTGGCGGACGATGCCGGGATCGGCCAGCAGCCGGGCGACATCGGCCTCGCCCCAACCCGCGATCACCGCGGGCTCGAACCCCTCGAAAGCGGCGCGAAACGCCTCGCGCTTGCGCAGGATGGTGATCCAGGCGAGCCCGGCCTGGAACCCGTCTAGTACGAGCTTCTCCCACAGCGCCCGGCCGTCATGTTCCGGCACCCCCCATTCGTCGTCGTGATAGGCGATGTAGAGCGGGTCTTCGCCGCACCAGCCGCATCTCTTTTCCGTTGCTTTCCCCGGTCCGTTTTCGTCCATCTCGGCCTCCTTCCGGCGTTTGATCCATAGAATTATCGGCAAATGCCTATTTTTACAGGTTTTTCATGGCTCCGCGTTTCAATGCCCCGGAACGTGGAGCTGTGGACATGTCAGATTTCAACAAGATCGACCAAGTCGATTCCAAGCCCGAGTACGGCAGCCCGCTGTCGGTTGCCATCGCGGGACGCGACCAGGAAACCGTGCGAATGGTGCGCCGAGCTGTCGAAGCCGGGCAGGTCATGCTCGCCTATCAGCCGATTGTGCGCGCAACCAGCCCCGAACGCCCGGCCTTCTACGAAGGGCTGCTCAGGGTGCTCGACCACACCGGCCGGATCATTCCCGCGCGCGACTTCATGGATGCGGTCGAGGCGCAGGAGCTTGGCCGCCAGATCGACACCTGGGCGCTCGATCTCGGATTTCAGGCGCTGGCCGAAAACCCCGAGCTCCGCCTTGCCATCAACATGTCGGCGCGGTCCATCGGCTATCCGCGCTGGATGGCGGCGCTGCGCCAGGGGTTGGAACGCAACCCGACCGCGGGCGAACGGTTGATCCTCGAAATCACCGAACGCACCGCCATCGTCATGCCCGATCTCGTGCAGGTGTTCATGTCGGAAATGCAGAGCCACGGGATCTCCTTCGCGCTGGACGATTTCGGCGCCGGCTACACGGCGTTTCGCTACCTGCGCGACTTCTATTTCGACATCCTCAAGGTCGATGGCGAGTTCACCAAGGAGATCGCCGCAAACCCCGACAACCAGGTGATCGCCGAAGCGATGCTTTCGATTGCGCGCCATTTCGACATGCTCACCGTCGCCGAAAACGTCGAATCCTGGGAAGATGCCCAGTTCCTGATCGGTGCCGGCTACGACATGCTGCAGGGTCACTTCTTCGGCGCGGCAACCGTTCGTCCGCAGTGGCAGGCGGAATCCGCGGCCAACTTGGCCTGACCCGATTCTCCCCGAATCCGCGCGCGGCTGCATCCTGGCGCTGCATCCTGGCGCTGGAGCCGGTGCCGGCGTTGGGGCCTGGCCTCGGCGGCGGTCGCGGTGGCGCGGCGCCGATGTGCCGCCCGAAGCCGATTCTTGCCCGGTGCCCGGGTCTTTTCCCCGTCTGGCTGCCGTGCCCGCGGCGGCGACTCGGTGGCGACTCGATGGCGCGTGGGCGGCGATTGGCCCGCCGCGTCATCCCAAGGTTCGGGATTCCGGTCAGAATCCCGGCTCGTGCGCGATTCGGGCCTTCGACGTGGTTGCTCTCACGACAGCCGCCCGGTAGCTTTGAATTCTGGCCGGGAGGAGTATAACGACCGGGCTAATGGCCGGCGGAGGACGCTGGACGACAGGAGAGGGAAATATGACCAACGTCGTAATCGTTTCTGCCGCGCGCACGCCGGTGGGCAGTTTCAACGGATCATTCGCGAGTACACCGGCGCATGACCTCGGGCGCGCGGCACTCGAAGCCGCCGTCGAACGCGCCGGGATCGACAAGGCGGACGTTTCCGAAACGATCCTCGGCCAGGTCCTGTCGCACGGCCAGGGCCAGAACCCGGCCCGCCAGGCCCATCTCAACGCCGGCCTGCCGACCGAAAGTGCCGCCTGGGGCATCAACCAGGTCTGCGGTTCGGGCCTGCGTGCCGTCGCGCTCGGCGCCCAGCATATCCAGCTCGGCGACGCGCGCGTGGTTGCCGCCGGAGGTCAGGAAAACATGACCCTCAGCCCCCACGTCGCGCATCTGCGCGCCGGTCACAAGATGGGCGACACCAAGTTCATCGACTCGATGATCAAGGACGGGTTGTGGGATGCCTTCAACGGCTACCACATGGGCCAGACCGCGGAAAACGTGGCGCAGCAGTTCCAGATCACCCGCGACGACCAGGATGCATTCGCCGTCGCCAGCCAGAACAAGGCGGAAGCGGCGCAGAAGGCCGGCCGCTTCGACGACGAAATCGTCGCCTACACCGTCCACACCCGCAAGGGCGACATCGTGGTCGACAAGGACGAATACGTCCGTCACGGCGCGACCATCGAAGCGATGCAGAAATTGCGTCCCGCCTTCGCCAAGGAAGGCACCGTGACCGCCGGCAACGCGTCGGGGATCAACGACGGTGCCGCCGCCTTCATCCTGATGGATGCCGACGAAGCCGCGAAACGCGGACTGACCCCGCTCGCCCGCATCGCCTCCTACGCAACCGCGGGTGTCGATCCCTCGATCATGGGCACCGGCCCGATTCCGGCCTCGCGCAAGGCGCTGGAAAAGGCGGGCTGGACGATCGCCGATCTCGATCTGGTCGAGTCGAACGAGGCCTTTGCGGCCCAGGCGATCGCCGTCAACCGCGAGCTTGGATGGGATCCCGACATCGTCAACGTGAACGGCGGCGCCATCGCCATCGGTCACCCGATCGGGGCCTCTGGCGCCCGGATCCTGACGACCCTGCTCTTCGAGATGCAGAAGCGCGAGTCCAAGAAAGGCCTCGCCACACTCTGCATCGGCGGCGGCATGGGCGTTGCCATGTGCATCGAACGGGCCTGACATCCAACCATTCGACACGCGGAAAGGGCGCTGCGGCGCCCTTTTTTGCCTTTGTCTGGCGCTGGGTTTAGCGGTAACATGGGCGAACACTTCGCAAGCGCAGAAAAATGCTTGCGCAATAATATTTCACGTGATGTAACTCACGAGAAACAGAGTTACCGGATCGTATCCAGACAGGGAGGAATACATGGGACGGGTTGCACTGGTCACTGGCGGCACCCGCGGCATTGGCGCGGCAATTTCCAAGGCGTTGATGACGGCGGGCTACAGCGTGGCGGCAAGCTACGCGGGCAACGATGAAGCGGCGGCGAAATTCACCGAGGAAACCGGCATCAAGACCTACAAGTGGAACGTGGGCGACTACGAATCGAGCAAAGCGGGCATCGCCCAGGTCGAAGCCGATCTCGGCCCGGTCGACGTGGTCGTCGCCAATGCCGG
>JAGRMP010000109.1:3781-15425 GCA_020441225.1 Maritimibacter sp.
CCGTTCCACAAGATGACGCCCCAGCAATGGCAGGAGGTGATCGACACCAACCTGACCGGCGTGTTCAACACCGTCCATCCGATCTGGCCCGGCATGCGCGAGCGCAAGTTCGGCCGGGTGATCGTGATTTCCTCGATCAACGGCCAGAAGGGTCAGTTCGCCCAGGTCAACTACGCCGCGACCAAGGCGGGCGACCTCGGCATCGTCAAGTCGCTGGCCCAGGAAGGCGCCCGCGCCGGCATCACCGCCAACGCGGTCTGCCCCGGCTACATCGCCACCGAAATGGTGATGGCGGTGCCGGAAAAGGTGCGCGAGAGCATCATCGGCCAGATCCCTGCCGGCCGTCTCGGCGAGCCCGAAGAGATCGCGCGCTGCGTGACCTTCCTCGCCTCCGACGACGCAGGCTTCATCAACGGCTCGACCATCTCGGCGAACGGCGCTCAGTTCTTCGTCTGAGCCGCGCCGGCCCCGCGGGTCAGGCGTGACAGTTTCGAGACAGCCCCGCGTTCCGGCGCGGGGCTTTTTCACGCCGCACGCGCCGCACGCGCCGCGCGAGGCGCACGACCCAGCGAAACGGTGCGCGAAAGGCCTGGGCCCGCGCAGCGTGGGCCTTTTCATAGTGATTGGCGAGGTCCGTGGTGGTGGCGGTCTCGAGCATGGCGCTCTCCAGATGCGAAATTCTTGACTGCTCCAGTATTTCGGATCGATATGGTTGGGACAAACGAGACCTTCTTACGTTTCACTTAAGGAAAACTTGTCTCAATGAGCGACCGGCTCCCGCCCCTCACCGCGCTGCGCGCCTTCGACGCCGCCGCCCGGCACATGTCGTTCCAGAACGCCGCCGCCGAGCTCAACGTCACTCCGGCAGCCCTGTCGTTCCAGATCAAATCGCTCGAAGAGCACCTGGGCCGCAAACTGTTCCGCCGTCTCAACCGCGCGGTTGCGCTGACCGAGGCGGGCCGCGCGCTGGCGCCCGGTGCGGAGGAGGGTTTCGCCACGCTCGCGCGGGCCTGGTCCGCGGCGCGGCGCGCCGGCGAGGCCCGCACGCTTACGGTGACTGCCGGCCCGTCGATCACAGCGCGCTGGCTCGCGCCCCGGATCTTCGATTTCGCACGCGCGCATCCGGACGTGGACCTGCGTTTCGCAGCCACCTTCCGGTTGCTCGATTTCGACACCGACGAGGTCGACGTCGCGATGCGTTTCACCTACGATCCCGACCCCGGCCTGCACGCCGTCGATCTCGGCCCCGAATGGTTCATACCGGTCATGTCCCCCGAGCTCGCCGAGCGCTACCCGACCGCCGAAAGCCTCACCGCCGCGCCGCTTCTGAGCGAAGACGCGGTACGGTTCCTGCGCCCGCGTTGCGACTGGCCGGCCTGGTTTCGCGCCAATGGCATCGTTCACGATCCCACCTATGTCGCGCGGTTTTCCCAGGCCGATCACGCGCTCGACGCGGCGATCTCGGGCGCGGGCGTGTTGCTGGTCTGGCGCTCGGTCGTGGCGCGCGACCTCGCCGAGGGCCGGCTGGTGACGCCGATCCCGCTGGCGATCGAAAGCCGCGCCGGGCTCAAGCTGCTGTGCCGCAAGGGCACCGAGACCCGACCGCAGATCGCCGCCTTTCTCGACTGGGTCCAGCGCGAAACCTCCGTTGCCGCCGCGTTTTCCGAGGGCTTGACGATCGTTCCGGTCGAGGACATTCCGGCGCCATGACACCTGCCGTAACCCGCACCACAGCCACGCTCATCGGTTTTTCCGCCGTGGCGCTCTGGGCGCTGCTCGCCCTGTTCACGGTCGCCACCGCACCGGTGCCGCCGTTCCAGCTCAACGCGATGTCCTTCTCCATCGGCGGCGCGGTCGGGCTGGTCTGGCTGGCCGCGACCGGCGGCTTCGGCCAACTCGCAAGGGTGAGCTGGCGGGTCTATCTCTTCGGCACCCTCGGCCTCTTCGGCTACCACGCCTTCTATTTCACCGCGCTGCGCCTCGCGCCGCCGGCGGAAGCGGGGCTCATCGCCTACCTCTGGCCGCTGCTGATCGTGCTGTTCTCGGGGCTTCTGCCCGGCGAACACCTGCGCGCGGGCCATGTCGCGGGCGCGCTCGTCAGCCTCGCGGGCGCGGCGTTGATCCTGGGCGGCGGGATCGGCGGCGGCGGCGCGGGGGCGGTCGCAGGCTACGGTTTCGCCATCGCCTGCGCGCTCACCTGGTCGGGCTACTCGGTGCTCTCACGCCGCCTCGGCGCGACCCCGACGGCCTCGGTCGCGGTGTTCTGCCTGGCCACGGCGGCGCTGTCCGGCGTCGCGCATCTCGCCTTCGAAGAGACGGTGGCGCCCGCGGGCGCGCTGGGCTGGGCCGCGGTGGTCGGGCTCGGGCTCGGCCCGGTGGGGCTGGCCTTCTACACTTGGGATGTCGGCGTGAAACGGGGCGACATCCAACTCCTCGGCACGGCGTCCTACGCCGCGCCGCTCCTGTCGACCTTCGCCCTGATCCTGGCCGGCATGACCGAGGCCCGGAGCACACTTCTGCTCGCCGCTGCGCTCATAACCCTGGGCGCAACCCTCGCCGCCCGGGCAGGCCGGGCGGGCCGGAAAAACAGACCTGAGTGACCGAAAGGCGGGCGCCGTGCCTGTGGCGCCTGCCGGATCCGTTCAGCCGTGCGTCAGCCGTTCGATTTCTTCCTTGAGTCGCAGTTTTTCTTTTTTCATCGCCACGATGTCGAGGTCGTCCGAGCCGAGGCTGGCCTGAGCTTTTTCGACTTTGTCGGACAGCGCTTCATGCTTCTTGCGAAGTTGGTTCAGATGCGCGTCAAGGTTCATGGCGGTCTCCTTGTTTTTACCCACTCGTCGTAACCCGAGTGCAGCACAGATTCCGGGCCTTGTCACGAAAACGTTGCATGGGCGGCATGAACAAGCCGTGACCCGTCAGGGGCGCCGGCTCCGCGGCATTTTCCGCTCACCACAGCGGCAGATGCGCCCCCTCGCGCAGGATCGCCGAGACCTCGCGGCGGTAGCTTTCCCGGTCGCCGACATGCTCGGCGCCCTCGTGCAGGATCAGCGGCGCACCGAGACGAAACGCGCCGCGTCCGCCCTTGCGCGCCTGCACCAGCACCAGCACCGCGGCGCGGCCCTCGCGGGGCGCGAGCGGTTTGACCAGGATCGAGCCCAGCCTGTCGTCCATCGCGGCCAGAATCTCCGGCAGCCGCTCGGCCTTCTGCACCAGCGTGAGGTAGCCGCGCGGCTTCAACCGGCGGGTAGCGGCGTCGATCCAGGCGGCAAGCGGCGTTTCCTCGAACAGCGCCGCTTCGCGGCCCGGGTCGGCGCTGGTCGTCGCCTGGGCGGGCAGATGGTAGGGCGGGTTCATGATGACCTGGTCGAAGCGCGCCTCGGTCACCTCCGGCGGCATCTCGGTGAGATCGCCGGTATAGACCTCCATAGCGATGTTGTTATCGAAGGCGTTGATCCGGGCGAGATCGGCGTAGTCGGCCTGCCGCTCGACCCCCACCAGCTTCAGCCCGGGGACCCGGGTGCCGAGACAAAGCGCCGCAGCCCCCGCACCGCAGCCGAGATCGAGCACGCTCTCGCCCGCCTGCGCCGAGATGGCGGCGGCGAGAAACACCGGATCCACCCCGGCCCGGTAGCCGGTACGTGGTTGCATCAGGGTCAACTGCCCGCCGAGAAACCTGTCTTCCGTTACATCCGCCCGGGCAAATCCCATCGTCACGCCTCTCCGCACTCTATGCCGTTGTCGGTGAGGATATGCCGGGCACGCCCGAGGTCCTCATCGCGGACCATAAGGCGACGAGGTAAAATTCCTATTGATCCCTCCAGCGCACTCATATGGACGTCCATCGCAAAGGCCGTTATACCTTCGCCGTCGAGGAGCGCCGTTGCGAAGGCAATAACCGTCGGGTCGGTGGTTCTCAGAAGCTCTTTCATCCTCAGAGACTTAACGGCCCTGCCGCAAAAGTCGAGAGGCGCCGGGCGGACGATGGGACACGGGGCCGGGACACGGGACACGGTGACGATGCGCGACGAGATAGCCCACCTGCCGCACGAAAGGCTGGCAGAGCACCTGTCGGGTGACCTCTCGGCTGTCAACGACCTGATTCGCGCCCGCATGCATTCCGATCATGCCCCGCGCATTCCGGAAGTGACCGCACATCTGGTCGAGGCCGGCGGCAAGCGTCTGCGCCCGATGCTCACGCTCGCGAGCGCCCGTCTCATGGGCTACACCGGGCCCTACCACGTCCATCTCGCCGCCACCGTCGAGTTCATCCACACCGCCACGCTCCTGCATGACGACGTGGTCGACGGCTCCGAGAAACGGCGCGGGCGGCCGACCGCCAACCTGTTGTGGGACAACAAGTCTTCGGTGCTGGTCGGCGATTACCTGTTCGCGCGCTCGTTCCAGCTCATGACCGAGACCGGCAATCTCGAGGTGCTCAAGATCCTCTCGCGCGCCGCCGCGACCATCGCCGAGGGCGAGGTTCTGCAACTCACCGCCGCGACCGATATCGCGACCGACGAAAGCGTCTATCTCCAGGTCGCACGCGGCAAGACCGCAGCGCTGTTTTCGGCCGCCTGCGAGGTTGGCGGCGTGATCGCCGGGTCCGATCCGCGTGCCGTCGCGGCGCTCGCGGGCTACGGCGACGCGATGGGTATCGCCTTCCAGATCGCCGACGACCTGCTCGATTTCTGGGGCGGCGACGGGATCGGCAAGAACAAGGGCGACGATTTCCGCGACCGCAAGCTCACCCTGCCGATGATCAAGGCAATCGCCGCTGCCACTGCCGACGAGCGCGCCTTCTGGGAGCGCACCATCGGCCAGGGGCGCCAGACCGAGGGCGATCTCGACGCGGCGCTGCGGCTGATGGAGGCCCACGGCACGCTCGAGGCCACACGCGAAGAGGCGCTCGGCTGGTCGGAAAAGGCCAAGGCCGCGCTCGATGGCCTGCCGCAGAACCCGATTCGCGACATGCTGGCCGACATCGCCGACTACGTCGTTGCGCGCATCAACTGACACCGGGCCCCGCCGCCCCGCCGCATTCCCGCCACCTGCCCGCCGAAGGCGGCATGTGGCCGCAGTTGACCCCTGTGCAGATCGGCTATGCCGTGGCAACCGGCGTTTCTCGGGTCGAAGGCATTGAATCCCGCTCCGTTCCCCGTGACATTGGGCCAGCGTAATGACCGGGAACCGGAATGCCCCGCCCCATATCCGACAGGACCGTAAATACCCCCGCCCCGGGGGACGCGCGCCTGCCGCAACGCCGCGCGGTGACCGCCCCGAAGCCAGGACCGAAGCCGGTGGGGAGCGGGTGAGCTAGGTTTTCAACAAGACAGCCGGTCTCCGATGCGCCCAGGCGCCCCCACCGACCGGCCGTTCAAATGGACAGAACATGCCAAAAAGCGTCTATATCGCGTCGACCGGACGGGACAGCGGCAAGTCGATCATCGTTTTCGGGATGATGGAATACCTTCTCGGGCGGTCGCACCGGATCGGGTATTTCAAACCCATCGCCACCGACAGCACCACCGGGCGCGATACCATGTCGCTGGTGTCGGAACATTGGAAACAGGCGATGGCGGGGCGCGTGGTCTCGGCCTTCACCCAGGAAGAAGCCGACGAGATCCAGGCCCGCGACGGGGTCCAGGCGCTGCACAAGGGCATTCTCGAGGCCTATTCCAAACTCGAGAAGGAGTGCGATTTCGTCCTCTGCTCGGGCACCAATTTCTCGCGCAGCACCTCGGCCTTCGAATTCGAGTTCAACATCGACATCGCCAAGAACCTCGGCGCCTCGCTGCTGCCGGTGATCTCGGGCCACGACATCTCGACCAAGTCCGCCATCGAACGGCTGCGCTCGCTGCTCGCGATGGTCGAGGAAAACCATACGCCGGTGCTGGCCGCGGTGGTCAACCGCGTGCCGCCCGAGACGCTCACCGACATGCGCGCCGACCTCACCAAGGCATTTCGCGGCAAGCCCCCGGTCTTCGTGGTGCCGAACGAGCCGTCGCTCTCGCGCCCCACGGTGCGCGACATTGCCGATGTCGAGGGGGTGACCCGGTTCTCGGTCACCCAGGACACGCTGGTGCGCGAAGTCTGCGACATCAAGGTCGCCGCGATGGGGGTGCCCAATTTCCTCGGCTACATCGTCGAGGGCGAGCTGGTCATTACCCCCGGCGACCGCGCCGACATCCTGACCGCCTGCCTGCTCGCGCATCGCTCGCCCAACTATCCCGACATCGCCGGCGTGGTGCTGACCGGCGGGCTCCTGCCCGAGGAACCGGTGGTCCGGCTGATGACCGGATCGGGTCGCAGCCCGCTGCCGGTGCTCACGATCAAGGACGATACGTTCCGCGCGGTGCAGAAGATCGAGAACAAGCGCGGCTGGCTCTCGCCCAAGGAGCCCAAGAAGCTCGCGACCGCGATGAAGCTGTTCCAGTCCTCGGTCGATGTCGACGCCATGGGGCTCGAATTCGCCCCGCTCAAGGATGGGCCGGTGACGCCGCTGATGTTCGAGCAGAAGCTGCTCATGCGTGCCGCCGCCGATCGCAAGCGGATCGTCCTGCCCGAGGGCGAAGACCACCGCATCCTGCGCGCCACCGTCGCCCTCAAGGCGCGCGGCGTGGCCGAGATCGTGCTGCTCGGCAACCAGGACACCGTGCGCCGCCGCGCCATCGACGACGGGCTCGCGCTCGACGGGATCGAAGTGATCGACCCGGCGACCTCGCCGCTCCTGAACGGCTTCATCGACGAATACCTCAGGCTGCGGCAGCACAAGGGCATCACCTACCCGGTGGCCAAGGACCGGATGATCGACCCGAGCTATTTCGGCACCATGATGGTGCAGATGGGCGAGGCCGACGGCATGGTCTCGGGCGCGGTCTCGACCACCGCGCACACGATCCGCCCGGCCTTCGAATTCGTAAAGACCCAACCGGGCATCTCGCTGGTCTCCTCGGTGTTCCTGATGTGCCTCGAAGACCGGGTGCTGGTCTACGGCGATTGTGCCGTGAACCCGAGCCCCACCGCCGATGAACTCGCCGACATCGCGATCAGCTCCGCCGCCACCTCGGCGATGTTCGGCATCGAACCCCGGATCGCCATGCTGTCCTATTCCTCGGGCAATTCCGGCAGCGGCGAAGATGTCGACCGGGTGCGCGAGGCGACCCGGATCGTCCGCGAGAAACGCCCCGATCTGCTGGTCGAGGGGCCGATCCAGTACGACGCCGCGGCCGAGATGTCGGTGGCGAAATCCAAGATGCCCGGCAGCGCGGTCGCTGGCCGGGCAACGGTCTTCATCTTCCCCGACCTCAACGCCGGCAACAACGCCTACAAGGCGGTCCAGCGCACCGCCCACGCGCTTGCCATCGGCCCGGTGCTGCAGGGGCTCAAGAAACCGGTGAACGATCTCTCGCGCGGCTGCACCGTGCCCGACATCGTCAACACCGTCGCCATCACCGCGATCCAGGCGCAGGAACTATGACCCTTATCGCCATCGTCAACTGCGGCAGTTCCTCGATCAAGTTCCGCGCCCTCGACCCGGCGAGCGGCACCGCCCATGCCGACGGCACCGTCGAGGGCATCGGCGAGCCCGCGGGCCGTCTCCGGCTGCGCTTTCCGGGCCGCGACGGGGCCGCCGATCTCGATGTGACCGGGTCGTTCGCGGACCACCGCGCCGGGATCGACCGGCTGTTTCACGAGGTCCTCGCGACCGGCGTGCTGGAGGCGGCGGGCGGGCTCGCCTGCATCGGCCACCGGGTGGTGCATGGCGGCGAGGATTTCACCCAGCCGGTGCGCATCACCCCGGGCGTGCTCGACGCGATCCGCCGCCAGGTCCCGCTCGCGCCGCTGCACAACCCCGCCAACATCACCGGCATCGAGGCGGCGATGGCGGTGGCCCCCGACATCCCCCATGTCGCCGTCTTCGACACCGCCTTTCACCAGACCATGCCAGCGCAGGCCTACCGCTACGCCGTGCCGACCCGGCTTTACGACGAGCTCAAGGTCCGGCGTTACGGCTTCCACGGCACCTCGCACGCCTATGTCTCCCGCGCGGCGGCGGCCTTTCTCGGTCTTCCCGCAGAAGCGTTTAACGGCATCGTCCTGCACCTCGGCAACGGCGCCAGCGTGACCGCGATCCGGGGCGGCAGGAGCGTCGACACTTCGATGGGGCTCACGCCGCTCGAAGGGCTGGTGATGGGCACCCGCTCGGGCGACATCGACCCGGCGCTGCACCGGTTCCTGGCCGAAAACGCCGGTATGAGCGTGAAAGACATCGACGCGATGCTGAACCGCGACAGCGGGCTCAAGGGGCTGTGCGGCGACAACGACATGCGCGCGATCGAAGCGCGGATGGAGGGCGGCGACGAGACCGCGCGCCTTGCCTTCGACATCTTCGCCTACCGCGCGCGCAAATACCTCGGCGCCTACATGGCGGTGCTGGGCCGGGTCGATGCGGTGGTCTTCACCGCCGGGATCGGGGAAAACTCGCCGCCCGTGCGCGAAGCGATCTGTTCCGGGCTGGAGCCCCTCGGCATCGCCCTCGACCCCACCCGCAACGCCGGGCGCGGCGGGCCGAAAGAGATCAGCGCCGAGGGCAGCCGCACCCGGGTTCTGGTGATCCCGACCGAGGAAGAGCTGGAAATCGCCGTCCAGGCGCTCGCCTGTATCGAGGGAGCCTAGGCGCCCCTAGCGCAGGGTCGCGGCTCTCACCCACCAATCGGGCTGCGCCTCGGCCAAGGCCTCCGCCGCCATGTCCGCTTCGGCCCGCTCCTCGAACAGCGCAAAACACGTCGCGCCCGAGCCCGACATCCGCGCGAACCGCGCGCCCGGCAGCGCGCGCAAAGCCTCCAGCACCTCGCCGATCACCGGGAACAGCGCCATCGCCGGCGCTTCGAGATCGTTGCGTTGATTCGAGATCCAGTCGACCGCCGACCAGGCGCCGCGCCAGCGCGGAATGCGCTTGGGCATCGGCGCCCCGGCCTTGTCCGTGAGTGCGGCAAAGACCTCTGGCGTCGACACCGCGACGCCGGGGTTCGCGAGCACCGCGAAAAGCTCGGGCATCCCCTCGACCGGCTGCACCTCTTCGCCGATCCCGCGCATCCGCGCCGCCTGCCGCATCAGGCAGACCCGCACGTCGGCGCCGAGCTCCACCGCACCCGCGGGGATCGTGTTCGTCCCGGTGAGGTCCGCCATGGCATAGAGCGTGGCCGCCGCATCCGACGAGCCGCCGCCGATCCCCGCCGCCATCGGCAGGTGTTTCTCAATACTGATCGCCACCGGCTGTTCGAACAGTGCCGCGGCCCGGGCGGCGAGGTTGCTCGCGTCGGTGGGCACGCCTTCGGCCATCGGCCCGGTGATCTCCAGCGTGGTCTCGTCCGCGGGCATCACCCGCACCCGGTCGCCGACATCGGCAAAGACCACGAGGCTGTCGAGCAGGTGGTACCCGTCGTCGCGCTGTCCGGTGACGTGCAGGGTGAGGTTGATCTTGGCCGGGGCGAAGGTGCGCGACATCATTGCGAGATCGCCTCCCCGCCTTCTTCTTCCAGCACCGCGTCGAGCCCCACTTCCAGCTTGCGCCGGATCCGGTCGGGGTTGAGCTCGTCGAGATCGGTGTCGTCGGTGACGAACGACAGCGCCCGGCGCCATTGGAACCGTGCTTCTCGCAGCCGACCGACCGCCCAGAACGTGTCGCCGAGATGGTCGTTGAGCACCGGTTCGAGCGGCAGAAGCTCGACCGCGCGTTCCATTTCCGCGACCGCGTCGTCGTAACGGCCGAGCCGGTAATAGACCCAGCCGAGCGAGTCGCGGATGTAGCCGTCGTAGGGTCGGGCGCCGACCGCGCGCTTGATCATGTCGAGCGCCTCGTCGAAATGCTCGCGCCGTTCCACCAGCGAATAGCCGAGGTAGTTGAGCACCGAGGGCTGGTCGGGGCTGAGCGCCAGCGCCTTGCGGAAATCGGCCTCCGCGGCCTCCCAGGTGCCGCGCCGTTCATAGGTGATGCCGCGCGCGAAATAGACCCGCCATTGCGATGGCTGCTCGGTGTCGTAGCGCGCGATCGCCGCGTCGTAATGCGGCGTCGCCTCGGCATAGCGGTGCTCGCTCCTGAGCGCGTCGCCGATGGCGGCATGCAGCACCGCGCTTTCGGGGTGGACCTGCACCGCGCTCGTGAGCACGGCGATGGCGTCATCGACCCGGCCGAGCGATTTGAGCGCATTGGACTGGCCGAGCTGGGCCATCGGCCAGGCGGCGTCGTCCTCGGGCACCGCGGCATAGGCTTCGGCCGCGAGGGCGTAGCTCTCCATCTCGTCGAGCACCTGGGCGGCGACCAGCGACGCACCGACATGGCCGGGGTCGAGATAGCGCGCGATCCGGGCATAGACCAGCACCAGCCCCGGGTCGGTCTCGCCCCGGAGCGAATCCGCGACCTCGTAGAACAATTGCGCGATCCCCTCGCGCGGCCCGGCTATCGCGGTGAAGGGGATCGGTTTGCCGGCGACCAGCTCGTCGTGCAGCGTGACGAGTTCGGGGTCCTCGGCGTCGGGGAATGCCTCCGCGAGCATCTCCGCGGCGACCGGGTTGCGTTCGAGCTGGCTCAGCACCTGGACATAGGCAAGGATCCCGGCACGGTTGAGCCGCAGCACGGTCTCGTCGCCGGAAAAGATCTCCGCAGCGCCCTCGTAATCGCCCACCAGCGCCAGCGCGAGGGCCTTCTGCAACAGCGCCGGTCGCCCGGCGGGCCCCTTTTCGATCAGGGCGTCGAAGCGTTCCAGCGCATCGCTCATCTTGCCCGCCCCGATGGCGGCCCAGGCCCGGACCATGTCGTCCATCAGACCGCCGACCGTAACCCCGTCTTCGAACTGGCGCTCGACGCTGTCCCAGTCTTCCTCGCGGATCGCACCGGCCAGGAGCACCAGCCCCGCGATCTGGTTGCCCTCGTCGACCGCGACAAGCCGACGGGCGACCGGCAATGCGGCATCGATCTCGCCGAGCCCGAGATGCGCCATGACCAGCCCCTCGAGGAGCCCGGTGTTTTCCGGATCGGACACCAGCGCGCGGGTGCCGTACTCGACCACGGCGGCGTAGTCGCCGGCCCTGTCGGCTTCGCGGGCGGCGAGATAGGCGCCAAGGGTGTCGTCCTGTGCCAGACCGGGCAGGGCCACGGTGGCGAGGAGGGCTGCTAGCCCGAACGGGCGCAGGAAACGGGGGAGTGGCAAGGGCAGGCTCCGATCGGACAAGGTTGCCGACAACCTATGCGCCGGGGGAGGCCGGATCAATCCACGCCATGACACAGGTTGTTGTGCTCGTTCGCCCGGGCTCGCCCATCGACCGTGAGGCACGCGGTGACTGGGGCAGGGCATCGGGGTTTGCCCCCCCGAACCGCCGGGAGGGATTTCGAGATCAGCGAAGGGGCGGGCGCGACGGAGCGTTCCGCGTTGCCCGCAGCCCCTCACATATTGCCGTAGTTCGGCCCGTCGCCGCCCTGCGGCACCGTCCAGGTGATGTTCTGCGACGGGTCCTTGATGTCGCAGGTCTTGCAGTGCACGCAGTTCTGCGCGTTGATCACGAACTTCGGATCGCGCTTGTTGACCTCGTCCTTATAGACAACCTCGTAGACGCCGGCCGGGCAGTATAGCCGCGCCGGCTCGCC
>JAGRMP010000110.1 GCA_020441225.1 Maritimibacter sp.
AGCGCGATCGGCGTGGTGACGAGCAACAGGATCAGACCGCCCGCGGTGATCGCCGGCGCCCCGACGAAGGCCACCATGAGCTGCGGCATCGCGCGGTTGATGACACCGAGCGCGACATTGTAGATCAGGGACGCAATCACGAAGGGCGCGGCCAGCATGAAGGCGAGCGCGAAGGCCTGCGCGATCCGCGAAAGCCCCCAGCTCGACAGAAGTTCCGCCCCGGGCAATTGCCCCGGCGGGAAGATGTCATAGCTCAGGATCAGCACTTCCGCGAGCCGGACATGCAGCCCGAGCATGACCGCGAGCGCCAGCCCGCTCACCAGCAGCACATGGCCCATCGCCGGTTGCGGGTCGGCATTCTGGCCGCCGAAGATCTGCGACAGCGACGTCGCCTGGGCGGCCATCGCGCCGGCGACCTGCAGCGCCAGCACGAACAGCCGGATCGAGATGCCGATCGCGAGCCCCGCAAGCACTTCGGTAAACAGGAAGGTGACCGGCCGCGCACCGCCCGAGATCGCAGGCGTCACCACGGGTTCGGCGGCGGGGATGACGACCAGCGTGAAGGCCAGCGCCAGCACCAGCCGCACCCGCTCAGGGACAGACCGTTCGCCGAAGGCCGGAAACAGCGCCATTGCCGCGCCGACCCGCAGAAACACCGCGAAGGCGATCGCGAGCCAGGCCTCGCCCAGCGCCGTGAGCTGGTTCACGACCTCGGTCATGCAGGCACCATGCCAACCAGGGCCGGGCGCGCCTCGGTGCCGATTTCTTCGAAGGAAAACACAGGGTTGGCGATGCCCTTCGCCGTCAGCACCGTGCGCAGGAACCGCCGGCGCCGCATCGATGTGACCACGGCCGGGTAGACGCCTTTTTCGCCCGCCGAGGCGATCTTTTCCGCGACGCCGTTGGCGAGCCGGTTGAAGGCCTCGGGCGGCAGCGCGATATCCGAGCCGCCGCGCCCGCCGTCTTCGGCCTGGTAGGTGAGAAAGGTCTCCTCCCATTCCGGCGCGAGCTGCACCAGCGGCAGGGTCCCGTCGCCCCGGCGGAGCTCGGCCACGAGCTGGAATCCCAGCCGCTGGCGGACATGTTCGCAGATCGCCTCCGGGGCGGAATAGACCGGCCGCGCCTCGGCGATGCTTTCGAGGATCAGGGGCAGGTTGCGGATCGACACGCGCTCGTCGAGGAGCAGGCGCAGCACCGAGAGGAGCAGATCGACGGGCACGCGGTCGGGCACCAGTTCGTCGAGCAGGCGCTTGTTGGCCTCGGCGCGGACCGGGTCGGAAAGGTTGGTAAACTCGTCGAGCAGCCGCCGGAGCGCGCGCAGGCTCAGGAGCCGGCCGAAATTGCGCTTCATCACCTCGAGAAGATGGGTTGCGAGCACTTCCGCAGACGTCACTGCGGTGCAGCCTTGGAGCGCGACATCCTCCTGGGCATCGGGCGACACCCAGCGCGCGGGCGCGCCGTAGACCGGTTCCTCGACATCGTCGCCGGGCGGCAGAGCCACTTCGCCGCCGGTGAGAATGGCGAGCACGCGATTGGGCTGCAACACATCGCGTGCCTGTTCGACCCCCTGGATGCGCACGACATAGGTCCCCGAAGGCAGGCCCGGGTCGTCGGTCAGGCGAATTTCCGGCAGGATCAACCCATAGACCGAGGCGACGTGGTTGCGCATGTTGGCGATCCGCGCGTCGAGCCCGGTCGCCGGGTCGAGCACCATGGTCACGAGATCGGTGGCGAACTCGACATGGATATCGTCGAGATCCAGCACGTCGCCTATGCCGCCCTTGCGCCGGTCTTCGGCTTTCGGCGCGGCCTCTGCCTGCACCTCGGCGGCAGCGCGCGCTTCGTTCTGGCGGTGACCCCACCAGGCCGCCCCGCCGAGCGCGAGCGCGCCGAGCACGAAGGGCACGAAGGGCAGGCCCGGGACCAGGGCGAACAGCCCGAGCAGCACCGCGACGGTGCCGAGGGCGGCGGGGTAGCGGCCGAGCTGCGAGAACAGGGCGAGGTCGGTCGAGCCGGTCGCGCCCCCCCGCGCGAGCAGAAGCGCCGCCGCAATCGAGATGATGACGGCGGGGATCTGGCTCACCAGCCCGTCGCCGACCGTCAGGATTGCATAGGTTTCAAAGGCGCGGCCGATGTCCATTCCGTGCACCGCGACGCCCATGATCAACCCCATGAGGATGTTGAGCAGCGTAATGAGCAACCCGGCGATGGCATCGCCCTTGACGAATTTCGACGCGCCGTCGAGCGAGCCGAAGAAGGTGGTTTCCTGCTGCTCGCGCTCGCGCCGTGCCTTGGCCTCTTCATGCGTGATCGCGCCCGAGGCCACGTCGGCGTCGATCGCGAGCTGTTTGCCCGGCATCCCGTCGAGCGCGAACCGGGCACCGACCTCGGCCATCCGCCCCGCGCCCTTGGTGATCACGATGAAGTTGACGATCAGGAGCACCAGGAAGACGACGAGCCCGAGGAACACGCTGCCCGACATCACGAAGCTCGCAAAACCTTCGATCACATGGCCGGCCGCGGCGGTGCCGGTGTGGCCGTTACCGATGATGAGCTTGGTCGACGAGACGTTGAGGGACAGCCTGAGCATCAGGCTGGCGAGCAGCACCGTCGGAAAGGCCGAAAACTCCAGCGGGCGTTCGATGAACAGGGTGACCGTGAACATCAGGATCGCCAGTGCGAAGGACACGGCCAGCCCGGTGTCCAGCACCCAGGCCGGCATCGGCAGGATCATCATCACGATGACCGCCATCAGCGCGAGCGCGAGCAGGATCGTCGGCCGGAAGATCTGGGCGAGGGTCGGTGTCATCTTGCCCCCTAGCCCGCGCCGCCGCGGGCAAACAGGCCGATCCCGCCGCCGGTTCCGGTCGGGAACAGCGACCCGAGCGCCGGCTGACCGCCACCCTGCAGGAGCGGGTAGGTGTTGACCCTCGGGGTGATGTCGCCGGTACCAACGTATCCGCCCGCCGACGGCTGTGCCGCGGCGACGGCCAGGAGCGGCGGCGTCACCACGAGCGGGCGGCCGTCCTCATGCACGAAGCGCGCGCGGTACTCGGCGAATTTCGCCTTGTAGCGGTCCGCGTATTCGGGCGTGCGCGAGTGAAAGGCCCCCGCGGCGGTTTCCCAGTCTCCGCTTTCCGCATGCAGCGAGGCCAGGAACGCGGCCGCGTAGCGGGCATTGGCGGACGGATCGAACATCTCTTCGATCGAGGCGAAGTTCTCGTGGTGCCACTTGTAGTTGATCTGGAAACAGCCGACGTCGAAACTGCGGGCGCCGCGTTTGTAATGCTCGTAGACATAGGCGAGCGCGGCCTCGCGGCTGTCGAACCAGACGCCTTTGCCCTCCATGTTCACGGTCCAGGGCCAGGGGCGGACATCGCCGCCCCGGTTGCGCCCGGTCTCGGTGAGCGAGATGGCCTTGAGCACGGAGACCGGCACGCCGGAGTTCGCGGCCGCCTCGACCGCGGCCCGTTCGCAGACGGCCGAAAGGTCGGTCTCCGCCCGCGCTGCCGTGGCCCCGAGGGCCAGCAGGACGAAGCCCGCTGCAAAGGACAGGGCCCGCAATGCGGTCGCGGGCGATGCCCGCATCCTTTGACGGACCGCGCCGCCCGGGCGCGCCAGGGGGACAGATCCGGTAGCTGAAAGACGCTTTCGCGTTGCGGGCATGATTCCCACCGCAGTTCTTGCGTTGACTGCCCCGACCCTAGGGCAGGAGGGTTTAAAAAGAGTTTCCGCGGCTTGACCGTTGGCCGCCAGCGCACGCCCCGAATGTCGGCACGGTCACAGGCCGGGACCTGGGTCCGGCGCAACGGCGCCGGACGGCACCGCGAGCGCATCCAGGACCGCGCCGAGCGCCTGGCGTGCCGCCACGCTCTGATCGATCAGCGCTTGAGCCCGGGCGAGCGCCGGCTGGTCGTCGAGCCCGGAGCCGGCAGCCGATTGCCCGCCGGAAAGCACCGCGCCCGGAGCATCCGCCGGTCCGGTCATCAACTGCGCGGCCTGTCCGAGCGCGCCCGGATCGAGCGCCGCCGCTTCCGACCACAACCCGCCGCGCCAGGCCATCTGCACCATTTTCTCCCGGTCTCCCGTCGCCTCGTAAGCGCGCAGGGCACCGGCGTGATCCTGGGCCATGTCGAGCGCCGTCGCACGCAGGGCCAGGGCAGGTTCATCCTCCAGCCCGGCGAGATATCCGATCGCGGCGGCGGGCCGGTTTTCGATCACGGCCGCGCGGGCAAGCAGCAACCGGTCGCGCGCCGCGGGCATCTCGACGCTGGTCCCCAGCGCCGCGCGGGCGGCATCGGTCAGGCCCAGATCGAGCAGGCGCAGCGCGACCCCGCGGCGCGGTACCTCTGCCAGCTGCGCGACCTCGGCAAGCCGCGGCAGAGACAGACGCAGAAACGCCGTATCGTCCGTATCCCGCATCATCCCGGTATAGATCCCGTCCCGAAGCGCGGCGCTGCGCGCTGCCGGAAACAATCCAGCCGCGGTCGCTGCGTCAAGCTGGTCGAACGCGGCGCCGAACGCGGCGGCCGAGATGCGCGCCCGTATCCCGGCATCGACCATGTCGCGCGCCGTGTCGGTCCCGCGAAACTGAAACGCAAGCCCGTCGAGCAGGATGATGACATCCTCAGGCACGGCGCCACCGGACGACAGGGTCGCCTCGACCCGCTGCAACAGTGCATCCGGCAGGACCGCATCCCCCGCCGCGACGACGGTATCGAGCGTCGCCGTTGCTTCATCGATTTTGCCGTCCTCCAAAGCGATTTGCGCGGACAGAAGCCCGAATTCGGATGCGAGCCCCTCGGTGGCCGGATTGCTTGCCCGGGCGATGGCGGCAAGAACGATATTGGCTGTTTCCCGTTCGCCCGACGCCAGCAGGCGATCCGCAAGCCGGGGACCGAGATGCCGGCGCAGATGTGCGGGCAACCCGCCGAAGGCCATGGCGACGGCGTCGCGGTTGATCGCCATCCCAGGCCGAAGCTCGGGTTGCGCAAGCGTCGCCCAAAGAGCGGTGGCACCCGTACATATCATCTGGTCGACAAGCTCGTGCGCACCGGTCGCGTACCCGTCATCCATGATCTCGGCCATGGCGAAGAGAAGATCGGCCCTCTCGACGCTTTCGGGATAGCGCCGAATCAGCGCTTTGGCTTCGGCCCCGAAGGTGATGTAGACGTAGTTGCGCACCAGCGCCGTGAGACCCGCGCTGTCGGTGCGGTCGAGCTCGGTGATCATCCGCGCCCTGTAGGCACCGATCTCCGCACCGGTTCCGGTCCCGTCGCCCCAGCTTGCGACATCGAACAGGGCCGGATCGAGGCAGGCGTCGCCCATGTCGGTTTCGTGGCTCTGCCGCTCGGGGCCCGCCGCGGCGCGATCGACGCTCGTTTCGAACGAAATGTGGCCGCGCTGGGTCACAGCGGGCGTCGGCGGCTCGACCGGCGGCAGCGATGCCGCCGCCGCTTCCGGGGCCGGTGCAGGCGTTGGCACGTCATCGATGTCGGCGTCCAGGAGACCCTGGGCCGCCGCCCGCGCCACCTGTTCAAGCAACGCCGCCTCGGTCTCGGCGATCCGGGCCGTTTGGTCGGTATCGGTCTGAGCCCCGGTTGTGCCGGGCGGCGGCACCGGGGTGCTGGCGCCGGTGCCGCCCGGTGGCGGGAAAGCGGCGGCGTGGCCGCGGTTCGCCGGGTCGTCCCTGGCCGGGTCGGCGGGATCACTTTCCCGAAGCCCCGGCGACGGCTCTGCTCGGCTATCGATACCGGCTGCAAGCGGACCGACCCGCGGCAGCATCAACGGCAATCCTGCCCGATCGCTGACCACAACGGGCCGATCGTCCGGCGCTGCGACGGCCGGCTCGGGGGGCGGGGCGATGTCTTCGGCCATCCCCGTGTCGGCCTCCTCGAACGGCGGCAAGGCGGCGTTGACCCCTGTGCCGGGCGCGGGCGCAGGCCCCGTGACGATGTCGATGACCACCTGGCCGTCTGCAAGCACCTCGACCGCGGCATGGCAATCGCACCTGACCCCGAGCTGCAGCCGTCCATCGCCGAGATCGTGCACATCTTCGATCCGGGTGTGACCGATCTTGTCGTAGACCCGGGTGAGCGCATACGCGACGTCCGACCGTCCCGGGCGCAGCTCGAACCCGCCATCGACGCGACCGAAAACCCAGTCGTCCTGCGGCGCGAGCTCGACGACAAGCCGGGTGAACCCGGGGTGGTCGCCGGAGCGGACACCGACCGTCTCGGCCAGCGCGGCGGCCGGCAGAAGCAGCGAGATTGCCAGGATCAGGCCCGTTGTCCGTGTCATGCCGCGCCTTTCTTGACCTCGCGCAGGGCTTCTTCGAGCTCGGAGAAGCTGGGCCGCACGTGGCCGGGCGTGTTCTGCCGACCGACCTCGATGCAGATATTGGTCGAGTGGTTGTGCAGGTTGGCCACCAGCACTTCGCGGATCAGCTGGTAGAAATGACCATCGTCGTCGATCACCGTTTTGACCTTCGCCGCGAAGGGTCCGACAAAACCGTAGGCCACGAACACGCCGAGAAAGGTCCCGACCAGCGCGCCGCCGATCAGCTTGCCGAGGATCTCCGGCGGCTGGTCGATCGAGCCCATGGTCTTGATCACGCCGAGCACGGCGGCGACGATGCCGAGCGCAGGCAGCCCGTCGGCCATCGACTGGAGCGCGTGGCTCGAATGCTGGGCGTGCTCCTGGTTCGCCTCGATCCGTTTCTCGAGGACCTCCTCGACCTGGTGCGGGTCATCGTAGTTCATCGAGGCCGAGCGGAGCGTGTCGCAGATCAGCTCGACCGCTTCCCTGTCGGCGAGGATCTTGGGATACTTCGAAAAGATCGCACTCTCGGCCGGCGCTTCGATATGCTCTTCCAGCGCCACCGCATTCTGCCGCGCCTGGCGGATCAGTTCGAACAACAGGCAGAGCAGGTCCTTGTAATCCTGCGGCTTCCAGTGCGGCCCCTTGAAGACCTTGCCCATGTCCTTGAGCGTATGCTTGATCGCCGAAAGGTCGTTCGAGATCACGAAGGCCCCGGCCGCCGCGCCGCCGATCATGGTGAATTCGAACGGCGCCGACTTCAGAATGATGTCGAGATGTCCACCGGCCGCGATATAGCCGCCGAACACCATGATGAAGACCATCGCAATGCCGACTAATCCGATCACGCCCCTACTCCTCGGTTCATTTCCGCTGCAGGCGATCCTGTCACGCAGGCATTAAGAAACCTTTCCCACCGCTGCGGATTCGATGACCTTGCCGCCGCGCACATCGTTCACTCCGTCGGCGCGTTTGCGTTGCGGCCCGCGAGCAGGGCCGAGATTGCATAAGCCGTCTCGGGGGAAAGCCCGGCCAGGATCGCGGCGGCCACATCGGGCCGCATGCGCCCGAGAAATCCGGCCGCGAACTTGGGATCCATCGCCGCGAACACCGGGGCCGCGTCCTTGGGTTTCATGTTTTCGTAGACCGACGTCAGGCGTTCGAGATCCGCTTCCGCCGCTGTCGAGGCCTGCGCCATGGTCGACGAAAGCCGGCTCTCCGCTTCCTCGAGCGCAGCCATGTTGCGCTGGATCTGTGTTTCCGCCACGGCCAGCGCCTGCAGGCGGTCCTGAAGCTCCGATTCGCGGATCGCCACCCGCGCTTCGCGGTCGTCGAGTGCGGCGAGGACGACGGCGATGTCGTCTGCCGTCGTGCAGTCCGCCCCGCTCTCAGCCTCCTGGTCCCGCCCGATCGGGTCGGACGCGCTCGCAAGCGCCGACCCGGCCTCGCTGCCTAGGCGCAGGACGCCGGACAGGGCGAGCATCGCCGCGATCGCCATGAGACCGCTGCGGCCAGCGCGTCTGCCCGTCCGTTTGCCGGATTGCTTTCCAGCCCGCTTGCCAGTGCGTTCTTGGCGGCCGTCGAGTTGCCTCCCGGGGCCGGCCGGACCGGTCGCGGCCCTGAGCGACCTGGCAACGGCCTGCGGGATCCTTGCCGGCCACCTCATCGCGTCACCCCACCGACACGGGCGCGGCGCGAAAGGAACAACGGCGGTTCTGCATCTTGAGCGCCACCGGGCACCGCGCCGTCTTCCGCCGCCGCCGCGGCCGCGACCCAAGCCGCATCCTGCGCTGCCTCGGGATCGGCGGCAGGCACCGAAACGGGCGCGGCCGGCGCGACCGGCTCCGCCGCCATATGCGGCTCGGCCGCCGGAGCAGCGTCGGGCGCGGCATCGGGCGCCACACTCGGCGCGACATCGGGCAGGTCGTTGAGCGCGGCAAGCATCAGTTCGAGCTTGCGCGCCGCGGCCTCCGCGCGTTCGGTAAGCGCGGTCAGGGTTTCCGAGGAATGTCCCGCCGCCTTGCGCGCGAGGTCGAGGGTGCGGGTCATGTCATCGACCTGCGCGGACAGCAGCGCCACTGCGCCGCCGACCCCGTTTTCGAGATTGTTGAAACGTTTCAGCCGTTGCGCGAGCACGCCGCAATAGACCGCCGCCCCGAGCGCGCCCGCCCCCAGCAGGATGTCCGATACCAATGTCACGATCTGGTCCATTCTGGCCCTCCGTCGCCCGCTTCAGCTCAATACGAATTCCATGACGAGAAGGTCGCGCACCCGTCCGTCGCCGGTCACCAGTTGGATCCGGCGCAGCATCTGGGCGCGCAGCCCGATCAGCGCCGACGGATCCTCGAGATCGGTCACTTCCACAGCCCGCAGGTAGGAGTTCAGGACGTCCATCACCCGCGGCGTAAGCTGTGTCACATCCGCCTCGGCGCCGGGGGCCACCTCCAGCTCTGCGCGGAACCGCAGATGCCGCGTGGTCGTCCCGCCGCCGATCGAAATCACCAGCGGGTCGAGCGGCACGAAGGCCACCGGCTGCAATTCATCGATCACGGTTTCACCGCCGTGCGCGGCATCGCCGGACCCCTCCGAATGCCCGAGAATCAGCCCCGAATAGACCGCGAAAAACCCGCCACCGCCCAATGCGGCAGCCAGTACGAGGCCAATCAACACGCCCCGTTTGCCTTTTTTCTTCGGCGCTTCGCTTTCTGCGCCCGGTTCTTCGAGCTCTTCTTCAGCCATGGGTCTTTCCTTCGTTGGCTTCGCTTATAAACCGGCAGGAGCTAACCGATTGTTAATCGCAATCGGAGAAAGTGGTCCGCGACGGGGGCAGAAGCCCGCTCACTCAAGGAGAACGTCGTGCAGCAGCTCAACGCAGTCTGGTCGGGCCTCGATTTACGGAAACGAATCATCGTGATCGGCGCCACGCTGGCGGTGTTCGCCGCGGTGCTCGGCCTCGCCCGGATGGCGGCGCAGCCGTCCATGGCCTTGCTCTATGCCGGGCTGGAGCCGGGCCCCGCCGGTGAGGTCATCGAAGCGCTCGAGGCGCGCGGCGTCCAGATCCAGGTCGAAGGCGGTTCGATCCTGGTGCCCGCAACCGAACGCGACGCGCTGCGCATGACGCTCGCCGCTGAAGGGCTGCCCACCAATTCGACCAAGGGGTACGAATTGCTCGACGGGCTGTCCGGGTTCGGCACCACGAGCCAGATGTTCGACGCCGCCTATTGGCGTGCCAAGGAAGGCGAGCTTGCGCGCACAATCCTGTCGTCGCCCTCGATCCGCTCTGCCCGCGTCCACATCGCCATCCCCAATCCGCAGACCTTCCGCGACCGCGGCGCACCGTCCGCGTCCGTCACCGTCACCACGGCCGATGGAACCCTCTCCGCATCGCACGCCAAGGCGCTGAAATTCCTTGTCTCTTCCGCAGTTCCGGGGCTATCGCCCGAGAATGTTTCCGTGATCGACTCGCGCGGTGGGCTGATCGTTTCGGGCGACGAAGCACCCGGGGCCGCGACCGACGGCGAAGATCAGACCGAAAAACTGCGGCACAATGTCGAGCGCCTGCTCGAAGCGCGGGTCGGCTATGGCAATGCCGTGGTCGAGGTCGCCGTGGACCGGGCCACCGACAGCGAAAAGATTTTCGAACGCTCCTTCGATCCCGACGGTCGCGTGGCCATCGCCTCCGAGACCGAGGAAAGCAGCACCGCCGCGACCGACTCGCGCGACGGCGGGGTGACGGTGGCCTCCAACCTGCCTACCGGCGACGCTGCCGGCGGCAACGGCGAATCTTCGTCCAACAATTCCGAGACCCGCGAGCGCATCAATTACGAGGTTCCGGAAACGACGCGCGAAATCCTGCGCGCACCGGGCGCGGTCCGCCGCATCAGCGTGGCCGTGCTGGTCGACGGGATTCGCGGCACCGATGCGTCCGGCGCCCTGACCTGGGAGCCGCGCAGCGAAGAAGAGCTCGCAGCCCTGCGCGATCTCGTCGCCTCGGCGGTCGGTTATGACGAAGCGCGCGGCGACATGATTACCATCAAGTCGATGGAATTCGAACCGCTCGCGCCCGAAGGGTCCGCGGCGACCGGCGGTCTCATGTCGAATTTCAATGTCGATGCCATGGCGCTGGTGCGCCTGGCCACCCTGGCCATTGTCTCCCTGGTTCTGGGCCTGTTCGTCCTGCGCCCGATCTTCTCGCAGCAGGGTCGCACGGCCAGTGCGGTCGGCGCCATCGCCCCGCCCGAACCCGATCGTGCGTCGGCGGACAAGGCCGGCGATCTGCCCGCCCTGACCGGCGAGATCGACGACGGGGGTGCGCTGCCGGGCGGTGAGCTCGCCGTGGTCTCCGACATCGACTTCAACACCGTCAGCGACCTGCCGGCGCTGACCGGCGGCGACCCGGTCACACGCCTGCGCGCCCTGATCGAGGAACGCCAGGCCGAAACGGTCGAGATCCTGCGCGGCTGGATGGAAGACGACAAGGAGGAAACCGCCTGATGTCGAGTTTGCTCCAGCTCGAGGAATTCGCCGAGGCGGATCTCGTCGCAAGACGCCGCACCGAGGCTCGGGCCGAGGACCCCGCCGGCGCTGCGGAGGGCGCCTCCCCGCAGGCGGAGCCCGCGCCTTCGATCACGCCCGAGATGCTGGAAAAGACCCGGCTCGAAGGCTACGAAGCCGGCTACAAGGCGGGCTGGGACGACGCGACCCAGGCCGAAACCAGCGAACAGACCCGGATCGGCGCCGAGTTCGCCCGCAATCTCCAGGATCTCGGCTTCACCTTCCACGAAGCCCGCAGCCATGTGATGCAGGCGCTCGAACCGCTGCTTGCCGGGATGGTCCAGCGCGTCCTGCCCCGGCTCGTGTCCGAAACCATGGGGCAGACCATCCTCGAAGAGCTCCTGCCGCTCGCGACCGACGCCGCCGATACCCCGATCGAGATCGTGGTCGCCCCGGCAAGCCGGCCGGTCCTCGAACAGATGCTCACCGGCGCAACGAGCGTGCCGTTCTCGCTGGTCGAAGAGCCGACGCTCGCGCAGGGACAGGTCTTCCTGCGGTCCGGCAAAACAGAACGTCATATCGATTTCGCCTCCGCAATCGACCGCATCGGCGCGGCGATCGAGGGGCTTTACGAACTCAACGAAAAGGCTTTCCGCAATGGATGACTTCCCCCTCGCTCACGATGACGACAGCAATCCCTTCACCCAGGTCCCGATCGAAATCACCGTCTCGGTCGGTCGCGCGCGGCCGGTCGTGCGCGACCTCCTGCGGCTCAAGCCCGACGCCGTGCTGACGCTCGACAAGAAGGTCACTGACCCGGTCGAGCTCTATGTCGGCGACCGGTTGATCGCCCGCGGCGAGCTCGAGGAATGCGAGGGCGATGGCTCCGGCCAACTCGCCGTTCGGCTCACCGAGGTGGCCGATCTGAAGACCGGGCTCTGAGCCGATGCCCATGCCGATGCCTGTGCCGATGACCTCGCCGGGCCGCGTTGCGGCGGTTGCGTTAACCACGATCCTGATCGTCCTCGCCCTGCCCGCTCACGCCCAGGATATCTCGATCTCGCTCGGGGCCGACGACGGCAGCCTCGCCACCCGCTCGATCCAGCTGATCGTGCTCATCACGCTCCTGAGCCTGGTCCCCGGACTCGCGGTGATGATCACCGCCTTTCCCTTCATCGTGACCACGCTGTCGATCCTGCGCCAGGCCATCGGGCTCCAGCAGTCGCCGCCCAATATGTTGATCATCTCGCTGGCCCTGTTCCTCACCTACTTCGTGATGGAGCCGGTCTTCACCGAGGCCTGGACGACCGGTGCCGAGCCCTTCACCAACGGCGAGATGGAGCTTGAAGAAGCCTTCACCACCGCGTTGGTGCCGTTCCGGACGTTCATGGCCGCCCGGGTCGACGGCGAGACCTTCGCCTCGCTCGCTTCGCTGCGCGACGGCGTCGATGCGGCGGCCGCCGGTCCCGACGCGCCATTGTCGTTGCTCGTCCCGTCCTTTCTGCTGAGCGAGATCTCGCGCGCCTTTCAGATCGGCTTCCTGGTCTTTCTTCCCTTCCTGATCATCGATCTTGTCGTCGCGGCCGTGCTGATGTCGATGGGGATGATGATGGTCCCGCCCGCCATCGTCTCGCTGCCGTTCAAGCTCGCCTTCTTCGTGGTCGCCGACGGATGGACGCTCGTATCGGGCGCGCTTGTCCGAAGTTATTTCTGAGCGGCGGATCCAAGCCCATGACCTCCGGGCCGGCAAACGCCGGTCCGGCGTTTTTTTTGCAGCAGACCTCCCGGACCCGCGCGATGGTGATCCACCCACCGGGAATTTCCGGCCCGATGGCTCCGGGCCACGGCTTGCCGCATGCGCCCGCGCGACCGGAGTGCCCGGCGAGTGTCCACCGAGACCTTCGCCACCTCCGCATCGCGTGGCGCCGCCGTCGATCGCCGCTTCACGGGGCGGCCCACGGATATATGCGGCTGGACGGTCTTGCCCGGGCAGGCTGATCGCGCCGGACATTCAACAGGCCCGAACCTCCGACACGCCCGAACCTTCGACAGGCCCGAAACTCAGATAGGCAGGACCGGCACAGCAATCCGGCATCCGCCCGCCCAGCGCAGACCCGCGCCGATCGATGGCGAACCCGGAGCCGGACCGTCGCGGCGCCGACGCACCAATCGCCACTCGGCGGAGAAACCGCGCCCGGTTCTGGAATGTCGATCCCAAGCCGCGTCCGCGGGGAAAACCTCGCAGCGATGTCTCATGCGACCGGCCCAGGTTCCCCGGAGCCGCCGCACCGGCCCCGGCGGCCGCGGCGGCGTTCGGGTCTCACCCACGGTCCGCAGACAGGCGCCACTGACACGGTCTCGGTCACCGTTGCGTTCTTGACTTGACGAAAACCACCGCGCCGACCGGTCCGCGGGAACCGAATGCGGATGTCGCGCGGCCGCCGGGGCCGAGGACGCGCCGGCCCAGGGCGTCCCGTCCCCGGTCACCCGGGCACGGGCGGACCCCGGTCGACCCGTTCGATGGCAGGGCAGCGGCAATCTTGCGATGATCCACCAAGGCACGCGCCGGACCGGACGATCCGGGTCAGCGTACGACGAATTCGGCGTGGAGCGCCCCGGCCGCCTTGATACTCTTCAGGATGTCGATCATGTCGCGCGGGGACACGCCCAGAGCGTTGAGCCCCGCGATCACTTCCGCGAGCGACGTCCCGCCCGGCACTTCCGCAAGCCCGGTCCCCGGTTCTTCGGTGATGTCCGCACTGGTCCGCGGGATCACGATCGGCGCCGCATCGGTGAACGGATTCGGCGAAACGACCACCGGTTCTTCCTCGATCCTGAGCGTCAGGTTGCCCTGGCTCACGGCCACCCGGCTGATCCGCACGTCGTCGCCCATGACGATCGTGCCGGAGCGCTGATCGACGACGACGCGCGCCTTGCGTTCGGGCTCGACGCCGATGTTTTCCACCTGGCCGAGCGCATGCGCGGGACTGATCGCGCCGGTTGCGCCGATGTCGAGCACGACCGTGCCCGCATCGAGCATCCGCGCCACGACCCGGCCATAGCCCCGGTTTATCGCCGACTCGATCCGCTCGGCGGTGGTGAAATCGGGTTCCCGCAAAGCGAGCCTGACGGATTTCAACTGGGTGAAATCAAACTCGATCTCGCGCTCGATCCGGGCACCGGACGGGATGGCACCCGACGTCGGCACGCCTTGCACGACCCCGCCGGCATCGCCCTCGGCCGAGGCGCCACCTGCGATCACGGTCCCCTGCGCCACCGCGTAGATCTCGCCGTCCGCGGCGTTGAGCGGGGTCATCACCAAGGTACCGCCAAGCAGGCTTTTCGCGTCGCCGATCGCCGAGACGGTCACGTCTATCGTCGATCCGGCGCGGCCGAACGGCGGCAATACGGCCGTCACGAACACCGCCGCCACGTTCTTCGGGCGAAACTGTTCGCCGGTGATGTTGACGCCCAGCCGTTCGAGGATGTTCGACATGATGTCTTCGGTAAACGGTGCGTTGCGGATCCCGTCTCCGGTGCCGTTCAGGCCGACCACAAGTCCGTAGCCCACGAGGTCGTTGCCACGCACACCGTCGAACTCGACGAGATCCTTGACCCGGATCGTGTTCGCGTCTGCGGCGGCCGCCGCAAAGACGACCAGCATGAAGGCCGAGAGGAATCGGGAAAAACGGGTCATCGCATGTAATCCGTGAAGCTGAGGCCGGCGATCCGTGCCGTAACGGTGTAGAGCGTCTCGATCTGGGCGTAGACCGCCTGGAGCTCGGTTGCGGTTTCGTACGGGTCAGCGCCAACCAGTTCGGTACGGGCGAGTTCATAGGCCGCCTTTTCCGCGGCGTTGCGGGCCTTGGCATCCTCGACCCGCGCTTCCACGGAGCCGATCTGCGCCCGCAGGTCCGTGATCTCGCCGTCGGCTGCGAGCAGCTTCCCGGCCGCGACCGCGGTCAATTCGGCCTGCTGGATCACCTCGCCGTCCAGCGCCCCTTCGGCGATCAGCGACATCATCGCGTAGCCCTTCAGGGTGTCGCGGATCACCTGGTCGTCGGCCCGGACGCTGACCGCCGCGGTTTCATCCTCCGCGATCAGCATCGGACCCATGTCCTTGGACGAGCCGAGGTACCCCATCGTCTCGAACCCGCCACCGGCGTCGTCGAACCATGCGGCGACCGCAGCGGCGATCCCTGCGGCCGTGGTTTCGCCGGCGGTCGCGGTCTTGATTTCGGCGAGCATCTCCGCACCGGTGGCCAACGCCGGCCGGTCGGTGGCCGCCCCCCCGAACAGGGTGCGGTCCGCCATCGATGTGTTGAGCGTGGAGACCACGGCGGAGAATTTCTGCCGCGCGTCCTCGGCGGTCGCACCGATCAGGACAGAATCCTCGGAAGACGAAGCCGTCAGCAGGGCGGAACTCAGGTCCTGCCCCATCGACTGGACATTTTCGAGCGCGAGCTGCGAGGCTGCGAGCATCCCCGCGGCTTCGGAATTGGCCGTGGTATAGGCTGCGAGCGCGCGCAGCGAGCGCTCGATCCCTGCGAAGGGACCGAAATCGCCGGCAAGTGCAGCGCCGAGGTCGCTTTTTCGGCCGGTGGTCAACTCGGCGGCCAGCCGGGCCATGTCGCTTTTCAGCCCCGCTGTCTGACGTTTGATCAGGAAAGTGTTGGCGAGATCGCCGATCGAGGTCGCGTTCATTGTCAGAGGTCCATGATCGCCTGAAGCATTGCATCGATGGTGCTGATGACCTTGGCATTGGCCGCATAGGCCTGCTCGATCAGCATGAGCTTCTGCAGTTCCGCGTCGGTATCTACGCCGGTCTCCAGCTCCATCGCGGTCAGGCTTTCCTGTTGCGCGACCGCGTAGCTTTGCCTGTTTTCGGCCGCCGTGCGCTCCATGCCCACCCGCGACAGCAGATCGGCCGCGAGCCCCGACGCCGAGCGCGACACGCCGAGGAATTCTCCCGAACCGGCGACCCGTTCGCCCGTGAGCGCGCCGTTGAGCGCCTGGAGCAACGTCGAGTCACCGACATCGCCCGGTGCCGCGGCGCCAAGCCCGTCGCGCAGCCGCCACAGCGCGCCGCCCCGGTCGGGATCGGCGAGCGCGTTCAGCGCGATCCGCGACGCAAGACCGGTTTCGCTGCCCGTATCGAGCGCCGCGCCGGCGTCGGTGAACAACCCGGGATCCCCGGCCCCCAGCGTTGGGTCGATGGCCGGGTCTTCGAACCGCTCGATCAGGTCGCGCGCGACCGCGTCAAGCTGGACCTGGGCCGTGGCGGCAAGACTGTCGCGCACCTCGAACAGGGCGGCCAGCGATCCGCCCTGGATCGGGCTGTTCTGCCCGTCGGTCCGCACCGGCTTGCCGTTGATCGTCAGGCCCGACAACGCGCCGCTCTCCAGCGTCATCTCGGGCACGATCACGCCCACCGCGTCGAAGCCGAACGTGACCGCCTGGCTGTCGAGAACAATCGCGCCGCCGGGCGTGAACAGCGCGACCTGACCGAAATCGCGGTCGAGCTGCTTGAGCGGGACGATCTGCGAGATGTCGTCGATCGCAACCTGGCGCATGTCCATGAGCGAGGACGGATCCTGGCCGCGCGCCACCGCGTCCTTGATCTTGTAGTTCAGGGTCTGAACCAGCTCGAGGCCTTCGTTCAGCCGGGTAACCTGCCGGGCGATCGACCCATCGGCCTCCATCCGGGCATCCTGGACCTTGTCGGATACGCTGTTGAGCTTGCCGGCGAGGTCTGCTGCCGCGTCGCGCACCGCGGCAAGCCGGGCGTCGTTGTCGGGGCGCGAGGCAGCTTCCACCAGCGCCGCTTCCAGCCCCGCGACCCGCCCGGTGAGCGACCAGGCCTCGTCCGGTGTGCCAAGTGCGCGTTCCAGCCCGGCCTGGAAATCGGCGATGGTGCTGTTGTAGCCGACCGACGCGTCGGACAGGCGCCGGTCCTGCACGATGTTCATGTCGACGTTGCGGGTCACGCCCGCCACATCGACCCCGCCGAGAAAGCGCGACGTCACTTCCAGATCGCGCCGGCCATAGCCCCGGGTCTGCGCATTGGCCACGTTCGATGACACCACCTCTGCCGCGCGGGACGCGGCGGTGAGGCCCGAGAGGGCGTTCGACAGCGAATTGGTGATGGTCATGCGTTACTCCTGGGCCCCACCCATGGATCAGCGTTTGATGTTGGTGGTCTCCTGCAGCATCTCGTCGACGGTCTGGATGACCTTGGCGTTGGAGGAATAGGCGCGCTGGGTCTGGATCAGGTTGGTCAGCTCGCCCGCGACATCCGTCGTCGAACCCTCGCGGGTAAATCCGATCACTTCGCCGGTCGGGCCGTCGCCCGCATCCCACAGGAAGAACGAGCCCGACTGCGGAGAGATCTGGTAGGTCTGGTTCGACTTCGAGATCAGCCCGTTCGGGTTCGGCACATCGACCAGCGGCACCTGGTAGATGGTGCGGGTAAAGCCGGTATCGTAGGTCGCCGTGACGTAACCGTTCACGTCGATCTCGACCGAGGTCAGGTTGCCCACCGGCGAGCCGTCCTTGGTGATCGAAACCGGGGCGAAGCTGTCGGAAAGCTGGGTCAGCCCGTTGGCGTCGCCGAGCGCCCCGATAGTGAGCTCCAGCGGTCCGCCGGCGACGGTCAGGTCGATCGTGCCCTCGGTCGGATCGTAGGCCGCATAGGAGGGATCGGTCGGTGTGACCGAGAGCAGTGTGCCGCCATTGGCCCGGCTGTCGTCGAACACCAGGGTGTATTCGCCGATCACCGCGCCGGCAGAAGCGGAATCGCGGATCTCCATCGTCCAGGTGTTGGTCGCCGGATCGCCCGATGCCGCCGGTTCGCTCGGCGTGAAGGTCACGTCGAGGCTCTCCGATGTGCCGAGGTTGCCGAAATACTCGATCGACAGCGATTCGAGCTGGTCGTCGGGATCGAGCTCGGCATCGAATTCGGTCGCCGTCGCCGGCAGGTTCACGCCCAGGTTCATCCGCGTGGTCGGGTCGCCCGACTGCTGGTTGACCTGCACCGTCACCGGTTCGAGCGAGGTCGCGGTGTCGCGCGGGTAGGAGCCGACATTGCCGTCGGCATCCGCCGGCCAGCCGAGCAGCACGAGCCCGGTCTTGGTCTTGAGGATGCCATTCTCATCGGTCCGGAACGAACCGGTGGTGGTCACCAGCATCGGCCGGTCGTCACCGCTGAATTCGAGGTAGCCCTCCTGGGTCACCGGCAGCATGCCGCGCCCGGAAA
>JAGRMP010000657.1 GCA_020441225.1 Maritimibacter sp.
CCGGGAGTATTTGACCCAAGAAAACGGCGAAGACGGGGCCGGGTCCGACGGGATGTCGCGGCCCGGGCCGCGCGCCCTTACCAAGCGGCGCGTTCCGGTCTAAGGTCGCGCGAAACCTGCGAGTATTCCAACGGGCCATGAGCCGTCCCGCCACCACCGATGACCGCGCGCCCCGGGGCCAGGAGATCCGCCGGCGGAAGGTGTTCTACCTCCCCGGCTACGACCCGATCCCGCCGCGCCGTTACCGCGAGCTCTACCGCCGCGAAGGCCGGGCGCAGGCGAAGATCTCGGATTACCTGCTCGATCTGACCGGGCGCCCTGGCGGGGGCGCGCCGGGGGCGGGCTACGGCTGGCGGGTCGCCTCGGTCCAGGACGGGGCCGAGGTGGCGGCCGAGTTCGAGGTGCTGGTCTGGTCCGACATCGTGCGCGAGAGCATGGACCGGGGCATTGCCGCGAGCTATGCGATGATGCTGCGGACCGCCTGGGTCTATCTCTCGACCGGTACCTTCACGCGGCTGATGCGGCTGAGGAAAGGTCCGGTGATCGCCGCGCTCTACCCGGTCGGCATGCTGCTCCTGCAGGCGGTGGCGGCGGTTCTGGCAGGCGGGCTTGTGGCGCTGCTCGTCACCTGGGCGATGGGGGGACTGGAGCAGGCGGCGGGCATCGGGGCCGGGCTCGCGGGCACGGGGGGGCTTGTGGCGGGGCTCTTCGGCCTTTTCGCGGCCGTCGCGGTGTTGAGGCACTTCCGCAATGTCGATCACCGGCTCTATGTCTACTACCTGATGCACGATTACGCCTATTCCGCCGCGACCCGCGGGGCCTATGGCCCCGGGTTGGAGGCGCGCCTGCGGGCCTTTGCCGCGCGGATCGAAGCGGCCCTCGCCGGGGAGGAGGACGACGCCGTCGACGAGGTGCTGGTGGTCGGCCATTCCTCGGGCGCGCAGCTCGCGGTCTCGGTGCTGGCGGATCTGCATCGGTCGGGGCGCGTCCCGGGTGAGGGGCCGCGGCTGGCGCTGCTGACGCTCGGCCAGGTGGTGCCGATGGTGAGTTTCCTGCCCGAGGCGCACCGGTTGCGGGCCGATCTGGGCTATCTCGCCGCCGCCGACATCCCCTGGGTGGACGTGACCGCGCCGGGCGACGGCTGCAGCTTCGCGCTCTGCGACCCGGTGGCGGTCTCGGGGGTCGCGCCCGAAGGCAAGCGCTGGCCGCTGGTGATCTCGGCGGCCTTTACCCAGACCTTGAGCCCGGAACGCTGGCGGCGGCTGCGCTGGCGGTTCTTCCGGCTGCATTTCCAGTATCTCTGCGCTTTCGACCGGCCGGGGGAGTACGATTACTTTCGCATCACCGCCGGGCCGCTGTCGCTCGCCAGCCGGTACCGGGGCCGTGCGCCGTCGGCGAGCCGGATCGAAACGCCGGTGTCGAGATACACGGAGATGGCCCCGTGACCCGGCCGCCCAAGCCGCCCGCGCGCCCGCGCCGGGTCAGCCTGCGCGCCTATGCGAAGCTGTTTCGCCGCGATATCCTCTCGGCCCAGCCGGCGCATCTCTACCGGGCCTGGATGGCAGAGTTCCGCACGCCGTTTTTCCGCTCCTTCCTGTGCAACGATCCCGATCTGGTGGATGAGGTGCTGAAGCGGCGCCCGGGCGATTTCCCCAAGTCGGGCCGGATCCGCGAGGGGCTGGCGCCGCTCCTCGGCAACTCGGTCTTCGTCACCAACGGTTCGACCTGGGCGCGGCAGCGGCGGATCATCGACCCGGCCTTCGAAGGCGGGCGGCTGCGCGACACTTTCCCGGCGATGGCGGCGGCGGGCGCGGCGGCGGTGGCGCGGCTCGGGGCCAAGGCCGACGGCGCGCCGGTCGAGATCGAGGCCGAGACCTCGGAGGCGGCGGCGGATGTGATCTTTCGCACCCTGTTTTCGATCCCGATCGAGCATGACATGGCGCGGGCGGTGTTTTCGCAGTTTCGGGCGCATCAACGCGCCCAGCCGGTGCTCAACCTCGGCGCGGTGTTGCCGCTGCCGCGCTGGGTGCCGCGGTTTCATGCCCGCGCGACGAAGCGCACGGCGCGGGCGATCCGGGGGCGCATTGCGCGGCTGACGGCGGCGCGGGCCGCCGAGATCGCCGCCGGCACTGCGCCGGACGACCTCGCCACCAAGATCATGACCACGCCCGATCCCGAGACCGGGGCATGCTTCGAGACCGGGGAGATGGTCGACCAGGTGGCGATCTTTTTCCTCGCGGGCCACGAGACCAGCGCCTCGGCGCTCGCCTGGGCGCTCTATCTGCTGGCGCTGTTCCCGGACTGGCAGGAGCGGGTGGCGTTGGAGGCGGCGGCGGTGCTCGACGGTGGCGCGGACGGTGGCGCGCCGGAGTTTGCGGTGCTGAAACGGCTCGACGTCACCCGCGACGTGTTTCGCGAGACGCTGCGGCTCTACC
>JAGRMP010000111.1:0-1786 GCA_020441225.1 Maritimibacter sp.
AGTGGCCGCGATAGCGGTAGGTCTTCATCTCGAGGATGTAGGGCCCCTTGCCGTCGCGGCAGTGCTTGACCGCGCGCTCGCCGGCTTCCTTGACCGCGAGCACGTCCATCCCGTCGACCGCTTCGCCAGGGATGCCGAAGGCCTCGCCGCGGGTGAAGAACTCCGGCGTCGACGACGACCGTTTCACCGAAGTACCCATGGCATACTGGTTGTTCTCGATCACGTAGATCACCGGGAGCTGCCACAGCGAGGCCATGTTGAAGGCCTCGTAGACCTGGCCCTGGTTGACCGCGCCATCGCCGAAATAGGTGAAGGTCACCCGGCCGTTCTCGTTGTACTTGTCGGCAAAGGCGAGGCCGGTGCCGATCGGCACCTGGGCCGCGACGATGCCGTGGCCGCCGTAGAAATGCTTCTCGACCGAAAACATGTGCATCGAGCCGCCCTTGCCCTTAGAATAGCCGCCCTCGCGGCCGGTGAGCTCGGCCATCACGCCCTTGGGGTCCATGCCCGCGGCCAGCATATGGCCGTGGTCGCGATAGGAGGTGATCCGCTTGTCACCCTCTTCGGCAGCGGCTTCGAGCCCGACCACGACCGCTTCCTGGCCGATGTAGAGGTGGCAGAACCCGCCGATGAGGCCCATGCCATAGAGCTGGCCGGCCTTCTCCTCGAATCGTCGGATCAGCAGCATTTCGCGGTAGTAATTGAGCAGGTCTTCCTTGGAAGTATTTGATTTCTTTGTGCTCTTGGCAGTTGCCATCGGCAGTCTCCTCGCGGGTGGGCGAAATGGTTTAATGCTAAACTATCTATTACAGGATTTCCGGCCCGGGTGCGAGGGGGCGATTGCGCTGCGCCGCAGCGAGAGATCGGCCGCGTGCCCCGGATCGCAGACCGGCAGTCCTTCGGGCCCGGATCCTGCGGTGCGCGGCAGGGTGTTTCGCGGGGATCGCGGTCGAGGGAACGCCTGGCCGGCGCGCGCTCAGCGCAGCACGATCTCGTCGCCGCGCACCAGGCCCAGCACGTCGCGGGCCTGCTGGTCGAGGAGATCGAGATCGAGGTAGTCGTCGGACAGCCGGAGGGTCTTGTTCTGCAGGGAGGCGATTTCCGTGGTCAGCCGGTCGCGTTCGGCGCGCAAGGCCTGCGCCTCGGCGTCGATCTGGACCCGGTGGAACAGGCCGAAATCGCCCTGGACGCTTGCGAAGGTGAAATACATGCCCGCAAGCAAGAGCCCCATGACATAGACCACGCCCGCCAGCGTCGACTTTCGCTCTTGTCCGCTCATGTCCTGCCTCGTTCCCTCTTGTGTGGGGATCGCGGGCGACTATGCCACAGGTGATTCGCTCTGTGAATCCCCAAAAATCAACGACCTGTCCCTCGGACCGGTTTCCGCCGGCGCCCTGAGGTCCCCGCGCCAGCTCCGCCGCGGTGCGGGTGCAACGAAAAAAGGCGGCCCCACGCGGGACCGCCCCAGAAAGGTGCACCAGTAACCGGTCTCAGGTGATCGAGGCCTGGTAGATGCCGTCGATCGCCGCGCCGATGGTGGCGTTGAACTCGTCGTCCGACATCTGCTTGGTCAGCCCCTCGGTGAGCGCGCGGCTGAACGAGGCGATCATGCCGGTATTCTCGGCGAGCTTGGCATTGGCCTCGTCGCGCGGGTAGCCGCCCGAGAGCGCGACAACGCGGACCACTTTCGGATGCGCAATGAGCGTGCCGTAATGGTTGGCGACGGTCGGCAGCGAAAGCTTCAGCATCACCAGTTCGTCATCGCCCAGCGCGTCGAGATGCTTGG
>JAGRMP010000111.1:1808-2609 GCA_020441225.1 Maritimibacter sp.
CGGCCTTGTCGGCGATCGAGATCGTCACTTCCGGCTCGATGATCGGCACCAGCCCCTTGGCGATGATCTGCTTGCCGACTTCGAATTGCTGGTCGACCACGGCCTTGATCCCTTCGGCGTTGGCCGCCGAGATCACCGAGCGCATCTTGGTGCCGAACACCCCCGCGGCCACGGCGCGGTCAAGCAGCGCGTCGAGCTCGGGCATGTCCTTCATCACCTGGCACCCGTTGACCTCGTCGGCGAGCCCCTTGTCGACCTTGAGGAACGGCACCACGCGGCGGTCTTCCCATAGGAAGGTGGCGGCGGGCTTGCCCTCGATCTTGCGGTCCATGGTCATCTCGAACAGGATCGCGCCGATGACCTTGTCGCCGGTGAAATCGGGCGCGGTCGCGATGCGCGCGCGCATCTCGTGGATCAGATCGAACATGTCTTCTTCGGACGAATAGGCGTCGTCCCCGACACCGTATTGCGCCAGCGCCTTGGGCGTCGAGCCGCCCGACTGGTCGAGGGCGGCGATGAAACCCTTGCCGGTCTTCATCTGGGCGAGTTGTTCGGAATTCGGCATGTCGCGAGCCTTTCGATTGAAATACCTGTGCGCCTTGTAGGCGTCCAAGGGTCTGGATTCAATCGTGGTAGCGCTAGTTCATGCCGGCTATGCGGTGCGGCGATGGCCCGATGGGCGCGGATATCGAAACAATGGCGGCGGCCCCGGGGGACCGCCGCCAGTTTGGGCAACAAAAAATCCGCTCAGCCGAGCGCGGCCACGCCGGGCAGCTCCTTGCCCTCCATCCATTCGAGGAA
>JAGRMP010000112.1 GCA_020441225.1 Maritimibacter sp.
GTCCTTGTAGGGCGCGAGCAGCGCGTAGACCGTCTCGCTCGCGGTCACATCGACGCCCAGCGCCCGCCCCCGCCGCGCCACCGAGCCGCAGATATGGTCGATCTCGAGCGCCAGCCCGCGTTCGAGATCATGCGCGGTCGAGGTCCGGGCCTCGTCCGGCATCGCGCTCTGCATGTAGCTCCAGATGTCGTCGACCGCTGTCTCGGGCAACGCGACGCCCTCGGCACGGGCCACGTCGTATGTCTCCTCGATCAGACGCCGGAACAGCGCGGCGAGCGCCGGGGTGTCACGGATGACGCCGACCCGCGTGCGCGCGCCCGCCGTGCAGGACGAGCCCGCGTTGAACAGCAGGAACTTGCGCCACAGATCCACCCGCACGTCGTCGCACTCCGGCGCCTCGACCCCGGCGGCGGCGAGGGTCGCGCGCAGGGCGGCAACGCGCGGCTCCGCCTGCCCGCCGTCGACCGCGCTGCCGATGGTGAAGGAGCGCGGCGCGCCATAGCGGGTGAGCTCGCCCGGGGCGGTGATGTTGCACAGGATCCGTGTGACACAGATCGCCGCCCGGTCGCGCCCGAAGGCCTCCGCCGCCATGTCCGGCGCATCGACGCCGTTCTGCACCGTCACCACCAGCGTGTCGGGCCCGACGGCGGGGGCGATCTGGTCGAGCGCCGCGGCGAGCTGGTGCGCCTTGACCGTGACCACGATGGCGTCGGGCGTGCCGACGGCGCCCGGGTCGTCGGTCAGCTCGGCGGGGCGCGCAACGCTGGTCCCCTCGGGCTCGATCAGCGTGAGACCGTTTTCGCGGATCGCCGCAAGCTGCGCGCCGCGCGCGATCAGCGCGACCGGCGTGCCGGCCTCGGTGAGTTTCACGGCGAGGTAGCCGCCGACCCCGCCCGCGCCCAGAATGGCGATCTTCATGGCCCTGTCCCCGTGTTGTAGACCCCGGGCTTAGCCCGAGCGGCCCGCCCGGATCAAGCCGAGGATCTCGCGCGCGGCTTCGGGGATGTTGGTGCCCGGCCCGAAGATCGCCGACACGCCCGCTTTCTTCAGGAAGTCGTAATCCTGCTGCGGGATCACGCCGCCGCAGATCACCAGGATGTCGTCCGCGCCCTGCGCCTTGAGCGCCTCGATCAGCTTGGGCGCGAGCGTCTTGTGCCCCGCCGCCTGGGACGAGATGCCGACGATATGCACGTCGTTGTCGACCGCGTCCTGCGCCGCCTCTTCCGGGGTCTGGAACAGGGGACCCACGTCGACGTCGAAGCCGATGTCGGCAAAAGCGGTGGCGATCACCTTGGCGCCGCGGTCATGGCCGTCCTGGCCCATCTTGACCACCAGCATGCGCGGGCGCCGGCCCTCTTCCTCGGCGAAGGCCTCCACATCCGCCTGGATCGCCGCGAAACCTTCGTCGCCCTCGTAGGCTGCGCCGTAGACGCCCGAGAGGGTCTTCACCTCGGCCCGGTGGCGGCCGAACGCCTTTTCCATCGCCATCGATATTTCTCCCACAGTCGCCCGCGCCCGCGCGGCTTCGACCGCGAGGCGGAGCAGGTTGCCGCTGCCCGATCGGGCCGCCTCTTCCAGCGCGCCCAGCGCCGCGTCGCAGGCGGCCTGGTCGCGGCTCGCGCGGATCTTGTCGAGCCGCTTGATCTGGCTTTCGCGCACCGCGACGTTGTCGACATCGAGGATGTCGATCGGGTCTTCCTTGGCGAGGCGGAACTTGTTCACGCCCACGATCACCTCGTCGCCGCGGTCCACCGCGGCCTGACGGCGCGCGGCCGCTTCCTCGATGCGCAGCTTGGGCATGCCCGACGCGACCGCCTTGGTCATCCCGCCCATCGCGTCGACCTCTTCGATCAGCTTCCACGCTTCCTCGATCAGATCCGCGGTGAGCTTTTCGACGTAGTAGGAGCCCGCGAGCGGATCGACCACCCGTGTTACCCCGGTCTCGTTCTGCAGGATGAGCTGGGTGTTGCGCGCGATCCTTGCGCTGGTCTCGGTCGGCAGCGCGATGGCCTCGTCAAAGGCATTGGTGTGCAGGCTCTGCGTCCCGCCCAGCACCGCCGACATCGCTTCGAAGGCGGTGCGCACCACGTTGTTGTAGGGGTCCTGCTCCTGCAGCGACACGCCCGAGGTCTGGCAATGGGTGCGCAGCATGAGGCTGCCCGGCTTCTTCGGCTCGAACTCCGACATGATGCGATGCCACAGGAAGCGCGCGGCGCGCAGTTTGGCGGCTTCCATGAAGAAGTTCA
>JAGRMP010000113.1:0-8125 GCA_020441225.1 Maritimibacter sp.
TCAGAAAGCCCTCGGCCCAGACGAAGTTGAGCTGCGGGAAGGCGAGCTGGAAGGCGATGATCACCCCGACCAGGAAGCCGACCACGCCCCAGAAGGCCGTCAGAATCGCACCGATGCGCACCGGGCCATCGAGGTAGCCGGTCTTCGGCGCCTTGGCGTGGCCCATGCTGCGCAAGGAATAGATGAACGCCACCGCGGCGCTCAGGAGGCCAATCAGCGTCGCGACCGTGTAGGCAAGGTCGCGAGACTGGCTCGCAAGGTACAGCATGAGAACCGCAACGGCCCCCAGCAGTACCAATTTAAGGTAATCCCACATTTCACGTCCCTTCGTCATATGCAGTCGCTCCCCTCCCGCAGTGTTTCTGGATACACTTCGACCATGGGGACAATCGTCGACTGTTGCGATTTGAACGGATACCACGCCCCCCGCCTTGATCCATGTCAATTCGTGCATGTCAGTCCGCGCCTTGTCGCCGCACCCCCTTGTCGCGGAGGCCCGCCGAACCGCCCGCAGCGCAGCGGCCGCGCGACCCCGCAGCGCGACCCTTGACCCAAATCAAAGTAAAAACCCCGGTCCCGGTGCAGCCTAAGGAACAGGCTGCGGTCGCGTCCCTGCGCAACCGCTTGAATGGAAAGGCAAGAGCTTGACATACCGGACGATCACTACGGTCCTGACCGACCTCGACCTCGATGCCGCTTCCTTCAAGGCGGCGATAGACCTCGCCCGCCGCGAACAGGCCCATCTCGATGTGCTCTGCCTCGGGCTCGACCGGACGCAGCCCGGGTTCTACTACGCCGGCGCCAACGCGATGGTGGTGCAGGATAATTTGACCCAGGCGCGCGAAGACTCGCTGCAACTCGAATCCGGGGCGCGCGCGAAACTGCAGGGCGCCGATTTCCCCTGGTCGGCCACCGCCATCTCGGCGCAAATGGTGGCGCTCGGCGGGCTCATCGCCCACCGCACCCGGTTTTCCGATCTCGTGGTCCTGCCGCGGCCCTACGGCGGCAGCCGCACCCATGAATGCGAAGCGATCACCGAGGCGGCGATGTTCGACGGCGACGTGCCGGTGCTGATCCAGCCCGACGGCGCCGACTGGCCGCGCGACGTTTCGACCGTGCTCGTCGGCTGGAACGAATCGACCGAGGCGATGCGTGCGGTCCGCGCGGCGCTTCCGTTCCTGAAACAGGCCGACACGGTGAATATCGCCATCGTCGACCCGCCCCAGCACGGCCCCGAACGCTCCGATCCCGGCGGTGCGCTGAGCCAGATGCTGGTCCGCCACGGGGTCCGCGCCGAGGTGTCGGTGCTGTCGAAAACCCTGCCGCGGGTCTGCGACGTACTCCTGCGCCACGCCGGCGACATCGGCGCCGACCTCGTGGTGATGGGCGCCTACGGCCATTCGCGTTTCCGCGAATCGATCCTCGGCGGCGCCACCCGCAACATGCTCGAGCTCGCCGAGATCCCGGTGCTGCTCGCCCACTGAGTTATCTTCTCCCTGAGGACTGGCCGGGGCCCCGCGTCCCGGCCTTTTTTTCCTCTGGTCGGAAGCCTAGGCGTCGCCCGTGTCCTCCTCCGACCCCGGATCCTTGCCCAGATCCGCGGCAAGCCGGAAGCCGATCCGATTCGGCGGCGCCTCCGATTGGGTCTCGCGCGGCAGCGCCCGCAGCATCACGTTGAGCTGGCTCACGTGCTGGATGAGCTGGGTCTTGGTCCCGGCCCCGTCCGAGCCGTAGAAGGTCACGATATCGGGGTCGAAATAGCCCAGGCCCTCGATCCGCAGCACGCCGACGTCGCCGCCGGTAAAGCCCATGGCGACCTCGTGGGCATTGTCGAGCTGCTCCTCGAAATTCTGGATGTAGAGAATCAGCCGCTCATAGGCCCATTCGGCGGGGCTTTTCTCCTCGAACGGCCGGTCGCGGATCGCCTCGGGCAGCGGTTTCTGCTCGGCGGTGAGCGGCGCGCCCTCGTCGCAACGCGCGACCCTGGCCGGCGGTCTGGTCTCGGGTTTCGCCATCCTGTGCCCCTTGTTCATACGTCCCGCCGCCGCCACAGATACGCCCCGTCCGCGCGGGTGTCCCGGGTCACGATCCCGGCGTGGTAAAGGTGATTGAGGTGCCCCATGGCCTCGACCAGCGCGAGCCCGTAGTCGCCCGCGCCGATCGTCCGCTTGTAGAGCACGGGGAAGCATTCCACCGCCGTCTTCGGCTCGGTGAGGTACCCGGTCAGCCGCGCCAGCCCGCCGTGGTGGTTGTCGATCAACTGCCGCATCCGTGCCGGCAGGCCGGTGAACGGCAGCTTGTGGCCGGGCAGCACCAGGTGGCGGTCGTCGGCAAAGGCCGACAGCCGCTCGCAGCTTTCCAGCCAGTCGCCCACCGGGTCGGCCTCGGGCTCGGTGGCATAGACGCCGAGGTTGGGGCTGATCGTGGCGAGAAGCTGGTCGCCGCCGATCACCAGATCGCAATCGCGGCTCCACAAGGTGGCGTGTTCCGGCGCGTGGCCATTGCCGATCCGCACGTCCCAGTCGCGCCCGCCGAACCGGACCCGGCTGCCCTCCTTGATCCGGCGAAAGCCGAGCGGCATCTCCGCGACCATGTCGACATAGTTCATCGGCCGCTGCGCCCGGCGCGCTTCGAAGATGGCCTCGTCCATCCCGGCCGAGCGCCAGTACGCGAGGGTCTCGTCCACCGGCACCATCTGCTCGTCGAGCTGCAGCATCCGGGCGAACAGCCAGGCGGTGCGGGTCGTCACCAGCGCGGCGCCATGCTCGCGCTGGAACCAGCCGGCGAGCCCGACATGGTCGGGGTGGTGATGGGTGACGATCACCCGCCTGACCCGACGTCCCGCCAGCGGCCCGTCGAGCAACTTCTGCCAGATCGCCCGGGTGCGCCGGCTGTCGAGCCCGGTGTCGACGATGGTCCAGCCGCCGTCTTCGTCGGCAAAGGCGTAGACATTGACGTGGTCGAGCTTCATCGGCAGCGGCAGGCGCATCCACAGCACGCCCTCGGCAAGTTCGATCGCCGCGCCCTCCTCGGGCGGGGTGTCGCGGGGAAACCGGATCGGGGCGTTCATCGGGCAAGATCCTCCGGCGCGACGGCATAGAGCCCGGCGGCGCCGGCGCGCGCCTGGGCGGTCAGGCTCAGATGTTCGGGCAACAACCGTTCGATGTAGAACCGCGCCAGCGCCGTCCGCGGGCCATCCCCGCCCTCGGCGACCGCGGCGCGCAGATGCAGGAAGGCGCCGGTCACCCGCCCGCTCGCGGCGAGATAGGCCGCGGCCCCGGCGTAGCGGTCCTCAAGGTCGCGTTCCAGCAGGTATTCGAGGGTCTCGCGCAGGGTCTCGGCCGCGCCCCACACCGTGTCGGCGAGGTCCGGTATCACCGCGCGGGCCTCTTCGGCCGCCTCTTCGCCCTCGTCGAACAGCCGGAACGCGGTTTCGCCGCCGTCCATCATCTTGCGCCCCACCAGGTCCATGGCCTGGATCCCGTTGGTGCCCTCGTAGATCGTCGTCACCCGCACATCGCGCAGGTATTGCGCCGCCCCGGTCTCCTCGATGTAGCCCATGCCCCCGTGTACCTGGAGACCGAGATTGGCAACCTTGACGCCCACCTCGGTGCCATGGGCCTTGGCGACCGGGGTGAGCAGCGCCGCGCGGGCCGCCCAGTCCGGGTCACCGGTGGCCTTCGCCATGTCGAGCGACACCGCGCAGGCCAAGGCGATCGCCCGCGCGGCGAAGATCTCGGCCTGCATCTCGACCAGCATCCGGCGCACATCGGCATGGTCGACGATGGCGCCCGTTCCCCCGGCTGCCGCCGCGACCGGCGTGCGCCCCTGTTTGCGCTCCAGCGCATGGGCCACCGCGAGCTGATACGCGCCCTCGGCAGCGCCGACCCCCTGCACGCCGACCTGGACGCGGGCGTTGTTCATCATCGTGAACATCGCCGCCATGCCAGCGTTTTCTTCGCCGATCAGCCAGCCGGTCGCGCCGTCGAACCCCATCACGCAGGTGGGGCTGCCATGCATCCCGAGCTTGTGTTCGAGGCGCAGCACCCCCAGGCGGTTGGCCGCCCCCGGTGCCCCGTCGGCATCGGGCAGGTATTTCGGCACCAGGAACAGGCTGATGCCCCTGGTGCCAGCGGGCGCGTCCGGCAGCCGGGCGAGGACCAGGTGGCAGACATTTCCGCCGAAATCGTGATCGCCCCAGGAGATGAAGATCTTCTGCCCGGTGACCCGGTAGGTCCCGTCGCCCTGCGCAACCGCCTTGGTCGTGAGCGCGCCGACGTCCGAGCCCGCCTGCGGCTCGGTCAGGCACATCGTGCCGGTCCATTCGCCGCTGTTGAGCTTCGGCAGGTAGAGTGCCTTGATCTCCCCCGAAGCATGGGTTTCCAGCGCCTCGATCTGGCCCTGTGTGAGCAGCGGGTTCAGAGCGAGCGCGAGGCAGGCGCCCGACATCATGTCGTTGACCGCGGCGGCGAGGGTGAAGGGCAGCCCCTGCCCCCCATAAGCGGGATCGCCGGCGAGCCCGACCCAGCCGCCGTCTGCGATCCGGGCGTAGGCCTCGCGGTACCCGGGGGCCGTGCGCAGGCGCTCGCCCGCCAGCACCGCGCCCGCGGTATCGCCCGCCCGCTGCACCGGTGCGAGCACCCCGTCGGCCAGTTTCGCCGCCTCGTCGAGGATCGCATGGACCGTCTCCGGCGCCGCATCGGCGAATCGCGCCGTCGCGGTGACCTCGCCGAACCTGACCACGTGGTCGAGGATGAAGCGGATTTCATCAACCGGCGCGCGGTAGGGCATTGCAGGTCCTCGCAGGCTTCACAACGGTCCCGGTGCAGTCTAGGACACCAAAACACTTGTCGTCACAGGTCCGTAGCACAAGGAATACGCAACGTCATGACCGAAACCCGCCGCCTCGACGCCAATACCGCCGGCCTCGAACAGGCCGCCCGGCTGTTGCGCGGCGGGGCGCTGGTGAGTTTCCCGACCGAAACGGTCTACGGGCTCGGGGCGGATGCCACCAACGACCGCGCGGTGGCGCAGATCTTCGAGGCCAAGGGCCGGCCCCGGTTCAACCCGTTGATCGTGCACCTGCCGGATCTGGAGAGCGTGCATCGGTTCGCGGTGCTTGAGGGCGACGCGCTGCGGCTCGCCGAGGCCTTCTGGCCCGGCCCGCTCACCCTGGTGCTGCCAAGGCGCGCGGGCGGCGGGCTGTCGCCGCTGGTTTCGGCCGGGCTCGACACCGTCGCGGTCCGGGTGCCCGACCATCCGCTCGCCCGCGCGCTCTTGGCGGAAACGGGCCGACCGGTCGCCGCGCCCTCGGCCAACCCCTCCGGCCGGATCTCGCCGACCGAGGCGGACCACGTGCTCGACGGGCTCGCGGGCCGGATCGCGGCGGTGCTCGACGGCGGCCCCTGCCCGGTGGGGGTCGAATCGACCATCGTCGGCTTCGCCCCGGAACCGGTGCTGTTGCGCCCCGGCGGCCTGCCTGCGGAGGCGATCGAGGCCTGCCTGGGCGCACCATTGGCGGTCCCGGTCGCGGACGGCCCGGTGACCGCGCCCGGCCAGCTCGCCTCGCATTACGCCCCCCGCGCGCCGCTCCGGCTGGGCGCCGTTTCGGCCGGACCCGGCGAGCGCCTGCTGGGCTTCGGCCCGGTCGAGGGCGCAGTGCTCAACCTCTCGCCCGCGGGCGACCTGGTCGAAGCGGCGGCGATGCTGTTTCACCACCTGCACGCGCTCGACCGGGCGGGCGACACCCCGATCGCGGTCTCTCCGATCCCCGAGCACGGGCTCGGCGTGGCGATCAACGACCGGCTGCGGCGGGCGGCGGCGCCCCGTCCTTAAGCTGCACCCCCGATTTCGAATTGCTGACGCAATCCGACCCGCGCCCGGGGCAAGCCCGGGCGGGGTTGCGGCTGCGCCGCCGCCTGCGGCGGGCGGGGGCGGGGACTGCGTCCCCGCGGGCCCGGCCCCGATGGTTGGCGCCCCAAACCGGCCGGCGGAGCGCCTCGGCGCGCGTTTTTGAGTATTTTTCCAAGGAAAAGGCAACGCGGCGGCGGGCCCTGGCCCGGATCCGCGCCGACCGGTCGGTGCGCTTGTCCGGACGCGCCGGGCTGATAGGATATCGCTATCGTCCAGCCCGCCTTCAATGAGGTCTCTCAATCATGCTTGCCAAGCTCGAAATGTTCATCGCCCTCGCCCGCGAGCAGCATTTCGGCCGCGCGGCGGAGAGCCTCGGGATCACCCAGCCGACCCTGTCGATGGGCATCAAGCAGCTCGAAGAGACGCTCGGCGTGCAGCTCGTGCGCCGCGGCTCGCGCTACGGCGGGCTCACCCCCGAAGGCCAGCGCGCGCTGGTCTGGGCGCGCCGCATCGTCGGCGACAGCCGCCGGTTCCGCGAGGAGATGCGCGCCGCCCACGAGGGGCTTGCAGGCCACCTGCGCCTCGCCGTCATCCCCACCGCGCTCACCTGGGCCTCGCGCCTCGCCGCCGACTACGCCCGGCGCCACCCCAGGGTCGCCTTCACGATCCTGTCGCGCAATTCCGAGGACATCCTGGCGATGCTGGAGAATTTCGAGGCCGACGCGGGGCTCAGCTATCTCGACAACGAACCGCTGGGCCGGGTCACCACCGTGCCGCTCTACCGCGAGCACTACAGCGCGCTCTGCCCCGCCGACCACCCGCTCGCCGCGCGCAAGGACATCGGCTGGGCGGATCTCGATGGGGTGCGCCTCTGCCTGCTCTCGCCCGACATGCAGAACCGCCGGATCGTCAACAGCGCCTTCCATGCCGCCGGGGTGCAGCCGGTGGTGGAGATGGAATCGAACTCTACCGTGGTGCTCGCGAGCCACGTCTGTTCCGGCGGCTGGGTCACCGTGCTGCCCGGCGAGCTCGCCCGGTTTCTCGCTGCCGGCAAGGGGCTCGGCGTGGTGCCGATCCGCCAGGCCGCGCCGGGCCGTGCGGCTGCCGCGGGCCTCGGACCGGCCGTGGGCCTCGTCACCCTGCACCAGGAGGTGCACACCCCGGTGCTGCGCTCGCTGATCGACGAGGCGCGGCGCAGCGCGACGATAGAGTAATCCTATCGCCTGACGGAATACCGATATTGAAATCCAATCCATGATCTGGAACAGCACAGGCCTGTCCCCCGGGGAGGAACCAATGCAGGACGACGTTGCGACCGAGGCCGCCACCCTGGCGGCGATCGAGGCCGAGAGCGGGAGCGAAGGCCCGCTCCTGCCGATCCTTCACCGCATCCAGCACGCGCTCGGCCATGTGCCCGAGGCGGCGCTGCCGATGATCGCCGACGCGCTCAACATCACCCGGGCAGAGGTGCACGGCGTGGTCAGCTTCTACCCCGATTTCCGCGACGCGCCGGTGCCGGGCAAGGTGGTCAAGATCTGCCGCGCCGAGGCCTGCCAGGCCCAGGGCGGCGCGGCGCTGGAAGCCGCCGCGGCCGCGCTCTCCGGCCGGGCCCATGTCGAGCCGGTCTACTGCCTCGGCCTCTGCGCCAACGGCCCGGCGGCGATGGTCGAAGACCGGCCGATGGCGGCGGCGACCGTGGAGAAAATCGCGCAGGCGCTGGCACAATGAAGGCGGGCCATATGAAAGTGTTTCTCTCCGTCGATGCCGTGGCCCGGGCGCTCGGCGCCGAAGAGTTCGCCTGGAGCCTGATCCGCGAGGCCGAGGCGCGCGGGCTCAAGCTCGACATCACCACGGTCGGCTCGCGCGGCATGACCTGGCTCGAACCGCTGGTGGAGGTCGAGCGGGACGGCGTCCGCCACGCTTACGGGCCGGTCACGCCCGAAGACGTGCCGGCACTCCTCGACGGCACGCTCGAAGGCCACGGCCCCACCGAAGAGATCCCCTTCTTCGCCCGCCAGACCCGGCTCACCTTCGCGCGCTGCGGCGTGATCGACCCGCTCTCGCTCGACCAGTACGAAGCGCACGGCGGGCTCGCCGGGCTCCGAAAGGCGCTCGAAGACCCCGCGGCCATCGTCCCCGCGATGATCGACAGCGGGTTGCGCGGGCGCGGCGGCGCGGGCTTCCCGACCGGCATCAAGTGGCGCACCGTCGCCGAGGCCGAGGCCGACCGGAAATACGTCGTCTGCAATGCCGACGAGGGCGACAGCGGCAC
>JAGRMP010000113.1:8163-8991 GCA_020441225.1 Maritimibacter sp.
TGATCGAGGGCATGGCGATCGCCGGGATCGGCGTGGGCGCGACCCGGGGCTATGTCTACCTGCGCTCGGAATACCCCGACGCCATCGCCGCCATGACCCGCGCGGTCGAGGTCGCACAGGCCGCCGGGCTGCTCGGACCGACCGTGCTCGGCAGTGCCCATGCCTTCGACATCGAAGTCCGGATCGGCGCGGGGGCCTATGTCTGCGGCGAAGAAACCTCGCTGCTCAACTCGCTCGAAGGCAAGCGCGGCGTGGTCCGCGCCAAGCCCCCGCTCCCCGCGCTGGAGGGTCTGTTCGGCAAGCCCACCGTGGTCAACAACGTGATCTCGCTCGCCACCGTCCCGGTGATCTTCGAGAAGGGTGCGGAGCATTACGCGAGCTTCGGCCTCGGCCGGTCGCGCGGCACGATCCCGCTGCAGATCGCCGGCAACGTAAAATACGGCGGGCTGTTCGAGACCGCCTTCGGCCTGCCGCTCGGCGAAATCGTCGAGGACATCGCCGGCGGCACCCGCTCGGGACGGCCGGTCAAGGCGGTGCAGGTCGGGGGCCCGCTCGGCGCCTACCACCCGGTCAGCGACTACGACACGCCCTTTGGCTACGAGGAATTCGACGGCTCCGGCGGGCTCGTGGGGCACGCCGGCCTCGTGGTCTTCGACGATACGGTCGACATGGCCCGGCAGGCCCGCTTCGCCTTCGAATTCTGCGCCGTCGAGAGCTGCGGCAAATGCACCCCCTGCCGGGTGGGCGCGGTGCGGGGCGTCGAGACCATCGACCGCTGGATCGCGGGCGAGGACATGCGCGAACTGGTGCTCGACCTCTGCGACACGA
>JAGRMP010000114.1 GCA_020441225.1 Maritimibacter sp.
AGACCGGCGGCTACCTGCCGCCCTTCGGCAATAACGAAGGGCAGATGGCCCCGGGCGTACGCGAGATGATGCGCACCCGCCCCTGGGATCCCGACAGCCGCTTCGACTGGACGGCGATCCATGCGGAATGGGACCGGCTGGCGGGCAAGGCGGGCAAGACCCTGTTCATCGAGGGCTCGCCGCCCAACCTGATGCGGATCGAGGCGATCCGGGCCGAATTCGGCCCCCGCGCCCGCTTCGCCTGCGCGGTCTCGCACCCCTATATGCAGGTGGCCTCCTCGGTCTATAACTACCGCAAGCCCGGCGGGATGCGCCTGAAGGGGCTGGCCGAGCTCTGGCTGACCCAGGCCGGCGCGCTGGCGGCGGCGCTGGAGGCGGATCCGGCGCTGGCGCTGGTGCGTTACGAGGATTTCTGCGCCGACCCGACCCGGCTGAACGCCGCCTATGGCCTGCCGGTGGTCGAGGGCGCAGAGATCGCGGGCAAGTGGAACACCCGCGACACCGCCATCCGCAACGCCGCGGCGCGCACCATCGCCTTCCTGACGGCGGAAGAGATCGACCGCCTCGCCGGGGCGCTCGCCGCCGTGCCGGAGATCCCCGCCCGCTTCGGCTATGCGCTCGAGGACGGGGCCACCTGCCTTGCCCGGCTCTCGGCCGAAGCCGACCTCTTCGCCGAAGGGCTGGCCCGCCGCCGCCGCTGGGAAGAGGCGGGCGGGCGTCCGCCGCGCCGCCGGTAACCGCTGCGGACTTGATCGCGGCGCCGATTTGGCGGACGGATGGTCCAGGGAGAAGAGGAGGAGAGCATGACCGACACCCCGGAACCTGCGGGAGGGGGCGCCTTTGCCGCGCTGTCCGAACAGATCGCTGCCTTGCACGAGGGCGGCGGCACCACGGTGACGGCGGGGCATCTCGACCTCGGGCCCGACCTCTGGCTCTCGACCGACCCCGCGGGGCGGGCGGCGCTGACCTGCCGGCCATCCGAGGCGGGGTTCGCGCTGAAGCTCGAGGCCGGGGACAGCGGCGCCTGGGCCTGCCTCGGCGCCCGTCTGCCGGTCGATGTGCTGGCGCGCGGCCGCTACCTCGGGGTGATGATCGAGGGCGACAGCCGCGGCGCGCTCTCCTTCACCCCGACGCTGCGCTATTTCGCGGCCGAGGGCGGCGGGCTCACCGACGTGCCGACGCCGGAACCGCTGGTCCTCGCCGGCCGCCCCCGCGCGCGCCTCGCCTGGATTCCGCTCGACCCCGCCCTGCTGGCGGCGAGCGCGGCGAGCGAGGTGAACCTGTTCTTCCACAATGACGGGATGGAGCTCGACGTGGCGCGGCTGGAGATCCTGCTGATCCTCTGAGGGCGCGCCCGGCGGCACTGTCGGATGTGAGTATTTGGAAAGAGAAGAAGCAGGGGAGCGCGTCCTTTCTTCTTCTCTTCATAAATACTCAAAACGGCGGAAGGGCCGGTCCGGGTGGGGCCTTGGAGCCTTTATAGAGCCTATTTCGAGCGCAGGGCGCCTTCGTCCTGGGCGAGAAACCAGGCATAGGTTCCGGCGATGCCCTG
>JAGRMP010000115.1 GCA_020441225.1 Maritimibacter sp.
GGCTGCATCCCGACCAAGGCGCTGTTGCGGTCGGCGGAAGTGTTCCACCTGATGGAGCGGGCCAAGGATTTCGGGCTGTCGGCGGAAAAGATCGGCTATGACCTCGACGCGGTGGTGAAACGCTCGCGCGGGGTGGCGAAGCAGCTCGCTTCGGGCGTCGGCGGGCTTCTGAAGAAGAACAAGGTCGAGGTGGTCATGGGCGCGGCCCGGCTCACCGGCAAGGGCAAGGTCTCGGTCAAGACCGACAAGGGCACCGAGGAGCTCACCGGCAAATCCGTCATCCTCGCCACCGGCGCGCGGGCGCGCGAGCTGCCGGGGCTGGAGGCGGACGGCGATCTGGTGTGGAACTACAAGCACGCGCTCAATCCGCCGCGCATGCCGAAAAAGCTTCTGGTCATCGGTTCCGGCGCGATCGGCATCGAATTTGCCAGTTTCTTCAACACGCTGGGCGCGGATGTGACCGTGGTCGAAGTGCTCGACCGGGTGCTGCCGGTGGAAGACGCCGAGATCTCGGCCTTCGCCAAGAAGTCCTTCACCAAGCAGGGCATGAAGATCATGGAGAAATCCATGGTCAAGCAGCTCGACCGCGCGAAAGGCAAGGTCACCGCCCATATCGAGACCGGCGGCAAGGTCGAGAAACAGGAGTTCGACACGGTGATCTCGGCGGTCGGGATCGTCGGCAATGTCGAGGATCTCGGGCTCGAGGATCTGGGGGTCAAGGTCGACCGCACCCATGTGGTGGTGGACGAATATTGCCGTACCGGCGTCGACGGGCTCTATGCCATCGGCGATATCGCCGGGCCGCCCTGGCTCGCGCACAAGGCGAGCCACGAGGGGGTGATGGTGGCCGAGCTGATCGCCGGTCAACATGCCCACCCGGTGCGGCCCGAAAGCATCGCCGGCTGCACCTATTGCCATCCGCAGGTCGCCTCGGTCGGCTATACCGAGGCCAAGGCCAAGGAGCTGGGCTACGAGGTCAAGGTCGGCAAGTTTCCGTTCATCGGCAACGGCAAGGCGATTGCGCTCGGCGAGCCGGAAGGTCTGATCAAGACCGTGTTCGACGCCAGGACCGGCGAGCTCCTGGGCGCGCATATGGTCGGCGCCGNNGTGACCGAGCTGATCCAGGGTTACGTTGTCGGGCGCCAGCTCGAGACCACGGAAGAGGATCTGATGCAGACGGTCTTCCCGCATCCGACGCTGAGCGAAATGATGCACGAGAGCGTGCTCGACGCCTGGGGGCGGGCGATCCACTTCTGAGCGCCCGAGACGTTAATCTCTTAACCCGGTCCTTCAGCCGGCATGGATGTTTTATATCGTGGTTTCAATACGATGAGGGCGGCGGCCTGGGGGTCGGTTTCCTAGGATACCGACCCCGGTTTCCTAGGAGACCGATCCCCGGACGGCTAACGCTTCTGTCGTCGGACAGGACACCGCGCCCGGACCGGGGGCAGGGGTTTCCGGGCGCAGGCCAACCGTCGGCCTCCGTCTCCGCAACCGTCTCGAGGCCCCGACCTTCGAGGGCCGCCTGAACCGCCGCTCCGATCCGTTTCAATGCGGCGATGGTTTCCGGCCGGCTGGCGCCATAGCCGAAGAAATCGTGGGTCATGTTGGGCCAGACATCGAGCCGCACCCGGGCCCCGATCGCCGCCTGTCCGGTGGCGAAGGTGCGGATCATGTCGACCAGCACCTCCTTGCCGCCCGCCTGCAGATAGAGCGGCGCGAGCCCCGTGAAGTCGTGACAGACCGGGGAAAGCTCCTCCCGCATCGCGGCCACACTGTCGCGGGTCAACCATTCGCCGAACCGCGTCGCCATCCAGCCGGCGACGATGTCGTATCGGTCATGAGCGGCGTAGGAGGCGCCCGCGGGGGCGATGTCGGTCCAGGGGCTCAGCCCGACGGCGAGCGCGGGTTGCGGCAGGCCCGCGGCGCGCATCGCCAGCAGCGTCATCAGGGTGAGATGCCCGCCCGCGCTGTCGCCGATCAGGACCAGACGTTCGGGTGGCACCGTGTCCAGCATCCAGCGCACGGCCGCAAGGGCATCTTCCTGCTGGGCCGGGTGGGGATGCTCGGGGGTGAGGCGATAGGCGGCTTTGAAGACCGGCGCGCCGGTGGCCTCGGCGAGGAGGGCTGCGAAATCGTCGCCCATGTAGGCGTCGAAGGCGTAGCCGCCGCCGTGGAAATAGAGAAGCGTCGCATCGCTGGTCACCTCGGTCGGATGGGTCCAGACGCCCGATGGCTCGCCCGGGGCCGCGGCCGTGCGGGCGAGCACCGGATCGAGCCCCGTCCGGGTTTGCACCGCGTCGAACAGCTTCCGCCCCTCGCGGATGTCCATGTTCATCGCCTTCGTGAACTGGTGGCGCCAGAAGAGGACGCCGATCTCGTGGATCATGCCCCAGCTCGGGTCAAGGCGGCGGACGGTGGCGTGGCGCAACGCGGTCCCGAACGAAAGCCGCATCAGCGCCGCGTAGCCTGAAATCCGGTAGCGCCAGGGGCCGGTAAAGGTCATCTTTGCCATGGTGTCTCCTTTCCCGGCCGTTCTGCCGGGGGAACGGCCCGTGAAATAGAAGGATTGCGACATGGCGACTCGCGACCGGCTGATCCTGCCGCCCCCGGCGCTCACGGGGTGCCTCTACGGTGCGCTGCTGCGCGACACCCGGGGGCGGGGGCTCTCGGGGGCTGCGCTCTACAACCATTTCCCGGCCTCGCCGCTGGT
>JAGRMP010000658.1:0-152 GCA_020441225.1 Maritimibacter sp.
ATCTCGACCGAGAGCGGATTGATGGTCAACTCATTGTAGTCGGGATCGGCACTGGAGGTCGCAAAGGTGATCTCACCGAAATGCGGTGAGTTTTCATCGATGCTGTCGTTGGCGGCCCGCACGTAGATCGTGGTCGGCAGGGTGTCGGTGGG
>JAGRMP010000658.1:381-2024 GCA_020441225.1 Maritimibacter sp.
GCGGAAATTGTCGACCGCGAAGTCTTCGTCGCCCGCATTGACGCTGACTTCGAGGGTCAGGTCGAGCGTGGAGCCGGTGCCGGCGATGTCGGCGAGGAAGGTGCTGAGATCGCCGGTGAGCGCGGTGCCGTCGCCGGTGCCGTCGAAATCGGTATCCAGGCGGAAGACGCCGTTGAATTGCTGGTCGCCGCGGAATTCGAACAGGATCTCGGCCGGGGCGCCGTCGATGCTCGCGGAGAGCCGGATGAAGTCGTCCTGGTCAATGTTTCCGGCGTTGTCGAGGAATTCGGCGAAATCGCCTTCGAACCGGAGGTCGGAGAGGCCGGCAATGTCGAGCCCGGACCAGGTGACCGTGATCGGCAGGCCGGCGCCTTCGCCGTCCATGTCCATGCCGGTGAGGAAGCGACCATCGGTGCCGGTGTAGGACTTGATGCCGACCGGCGCCGGGTCGCTGCCGAAATCGTCGTCGCCGGCGCCGTCGGTCAGGCCGAAGAAGTCGAAGCCCGAACTCACGGCGGTATCCGAGAAGAAGCCGGTCGAGGTGGTGAACTTCGAGGCGTCGTCGAAGGTCTCGTTGAGCACGTCGACCTCGGTCGCGCCCGGGGTGCCGGTGATGGTGAGGTCGTCGAAAGCGATGTCTTCGTCGCCGGATTCGAGGTTCTCGATGGTGATGCGCAGATCGAGCTCGGCACCGGTGCCGGCGATGGCGGCGGAGAACTCGGTGAACGCGCTGGTGAGCGCCGGACCGTCGGCCACGCCGTCGAAGTCGGTGTCGAGACCCGGCTCGGTGTTGGTCGCGCCCTGCGACGCGAATTGCAGGATTTTGACCCAGGCGCCGTCGTCGATCCGCGCTTCAACATAGACCAGAGCGTCCTCGTCCCAATCCTGGTTGGCGCCGTCGTCGTCTTCGGCGAAGAGGCCGGAGAAGCCGAGGTCGGTGACGCCGGCGATGTCGATATTGTCGATCTGGAGGGTCAGGGTGGTGGGCTGTCCGTCGCCGTTGGTATCCTGCGCCGCGAACATGTAGGTGCCGGAGGTCCCGGACACGACGTAATCTGGCCCCACGTTGGACCCGTCGGTCCGGGTGAAGAAATCGTAAAAGCCGTCGCTGAAATCGAGAACGGACGTCGTGTACCGCGTGCCGTTACCGTCCGTCTCGAATCCCTCTGTGTAGATCACAGACATGACCAACCCCTCCTTGGAGTGAATAGAACACCGGCCCAAGAAGGGCCCCCACGGGGCCACAAGACACGGTTTATGTAAAATTAAGAAGTCGAAAATTGGAAACAGTTGATTTCGTTCGTCAAAATTGACCAATTCGAACTCGTTTAACCATTGAACTGTTTCGGGACCGGAGAGGGGCCGGGCAAATCGCAGGGGTGCGCGCAGCGGTCGGGCGCACGCTTCGGTGGGCGGGGCCGAACGGCCGCCCGTCACCGGGTCGTCCGGGAGGACACGAGCCGCAGGTCCGGCGCAGGTGGTCCGTCCTTTTCCGAAATCACCATCGACAGGAACAATCGTCCGATAATGGGCGCGATTGCCGCTTCCATGTTCCTATTTTTTCGACCCACTTGCGGACAGATGGAACATTGTCCCAATTTGGCATCGAAGCCATGCAATGGAGACCTTCATGTCGCGCCCGG
>JAGRMP010000659.1 GCA_020441225.1 Maritimibacter sp.
CGGCCGGAAGACCCCCGTCATCCCATAGGGCTGCGGCCGCGTCCGACGCCCCAGCTCCAGAATGTCCCGAAAACCCGCGGTGGTGATCAGCCCGGTCTTCGCCAGCTTGCGCTCCAGCACCGCATTGGTGGTCGTCGTCGTGCCATGCACGATCAGCCCCAGCCCCGGCAGATCGCACCCCGCCGCCCCCAGCGCGTTCAGCACCCCGAAGGCCTGATTGTCCAAAGTGCTCGGCACCTTGGCCAACCGCACCCGCCCCGACACGGGATCGAGCTCCACCAGATCGGTGAAGGTCCCCCCCACATCGACCCCGACCACCGCGCCGCGCGCCTTGCCCGTCATGACCGCTCCGCACAGATCATTCGTATACAAACGTTCTCGGCGACCCCGGGCGCCAAGTCAACGCGCGTCGATCAGCGCGATCGCTCCCACCGGCTTGCCCCCGGCATAAAGCGCCTGATGGTCGTGCGAGTTGAGGATCACCTGCAGGATATGCTGTCCCTTCGGCAGCGCCCCGATATGGGCGACCGGCCCATACATCCGCTGCAGCTTGAGCCCGCCGAGATAAAGATGCGCATGCCCCTGGCCCGGCACATTGGCGCCATCCACACCCTCTTTCGTCAGGTTGAAAGCGCCCGAGTTCAGCGTCACCGTCCAGCCATCGCCATCGGGGCGCAGATCCATCGTCACCTTCGGCGCCACTTCCACCGGCCCAAGGTCCAGCACATGCGCATGCCCCGCATGCGCATCGGGCTTGCCGACCCGGGCGCGGGTGGTCACGGCGCCCGCCACCTCGAACACCAGCGTGACGGGGATCAACCGCCCCTCGGTCAGTTCCCCCTCGATCCCCTTCAGCTCCAGATGGGCACCGTCCCCCGCCAGCGACGGCGTGCTCCCGGCCGGGATCGGCAGCCCCTCGGGCGCGGTGCCCCCGACAATCTCGGCCACCTTCGCCTCGTCCGAGCGCACCGAGACCAGCCGGTCCGGCCCGCCGCGGTTCTCGATCGACATTGCGATCATCGCCTCTCCCGGCGCCTCCGGCATCGCCACCGCATTTGACAAAAGCGGTGCCGGCCCGCCCCCGAAAGGCCATAGCATCAGCGCACCGGCAACCAGCACACAGGCTAGTACAAGGCCCAGCACGGCCAACGGTTTTGCAGCTTTCATCCGGCGCTCCGGCAGGTAGAGTGGCAGCGTGACTGTCACCCAAGACGCATTCCGGCGCAAGTGGAGCCCTGCCGCCACCCTCACGCTCCTTCCCGGGGCGGCATCGGCCCATGCCTCCGAGGGCGGCTTCGTCCTGCTGCTGCCGACCGGGGCCTATATCACCGCCGGCAGTATCTCGGTTGCAGCGACGGTGCTGCTCCTGGCCTTCCTGCCCGACCGCTGGCTCGCGGCGCTGTTCCGCCCGGTGACGCTGTTCCGCCCGCGCCGCGGCGCGCTGCGCACGGCAACCAGCTGCGCTGCCTTCCTGCTGGCAATGGTGCTGCTCTGGGCCGGCATCGCCGGCCCGCGCGACCCGCTGGCGAATCCGCTGCCGCTCACGGTCTGGACCCTGTTCTGGGTCGCTTTCATCCTGCTCACCGGCCTCCTCGGCAACCTCTGGCCCTGGCTGAACCCCTGGAGCGGCCCGCTCGCGCTGATCCGCTCCACCGGCCTGACGGCCCCCTGGCACCTGCCGCACCGCACGGCCCCCTGGCTGGCGCTGGCAGGCTTCCTCGCCTTCGCCTGCTTCCTGCTCGCCGACCCGGCCCCCGCCGACCCCGCCCGCCTCGCCCGAGCGGCGGGCCTCTACTGGCTCGCGGTGATGGCGGGCGGACTCGCCTTCGGCCCGCGGTTCCTCTGGCGGGCCGAGGCTTTCTCCGTCCTCTTCCGGGCCTATGGCCGCCTCGCCCTCTTCGGCCGCAGCCGCGGCCGCCTCGCGCTGGGCCTGCCCGGCTGGCAAATCCTGCGCGCGCCCGTGCCCTCGGCCGGATTCGCCACGATGATGGTGGTCCTCCTCGGCACCGGCAGCTTCGACGGGCTGAACGAAACCTTCCGCTGGCTCGCCTTCCTCGGCATCAACCCGCTCGAGTTCCCGGGCCGCTCGGCAGTGGTCTGGCAGAACCTCGCCGGACTCTTCACCTTCAACCTCGCCCTGCTCGC